>CAZACG010000251.1:0-3096 GCA_964483645.1 uncultured Oscillospiraceae bacterium
TGAAGGAAGCCGTGCAGACAGGTCTGCTCGGATCAATCGTTTTGATCTTCAGAGCACTCAACCGCTCGTCAATCTTCTCTCCGTTATACGCCGCGCCTCTGAGAAGATCGCAGAAGAACTCCGGCTGCATCGCACGGGTCAGATCATCCACCTGCTTGGTCTTCCTCGCTGCATCGCGGGAAGTCAGCGTCCGTCTGGCGCAGCCAATCTCTCGGCGAAGCCCCGCCTCGTCCCTTGCCGTTTCCATACCCAGCATCTCAGGCCGGTTGGACAGATAGGCAAAAAAACGTTTGCCCTCGCCGACGGAAAGCAGCGAGGATATCGCATCAAAGCGTCCCTTATCCAGCTGCTCAATCCCATCGCACGCATTCGCCGCGACGACGGGCCGTTCAAAGCCCAGCATTTCCCATTCCGTAAAATGCTCATAGAGTTCCCGAACCTCCGGTTTATCGGAGACCAGAAGCAATTTATACATGACGCCTCCACCTATTCGTGTCAGATCACAATAGCATTGCTATTAACCGTAAATATGATTATAACCAAAACAACGCCGCCGCACAAGCTTTTTTCTACAAAAAATGCAAAAAGCATGGAAACCCGCCAAAAAGCATTCCTTTTTGCAGTCAATTCCTGCAAAAACTGTTCGGTTTTGCGCTGCTTTAGCGAAATATCCCATTCCATGGATTCCGTCCGGCGTCATATGCAGCTACTTCTTGCACCTTTCCGCACGCCCTCACCCCGCTTTCCGTCCGGCGGTTGGCAAGCGGCCCAATGCCCTGTTTCCCTCCGCCTTGCACACTCGCCCTAAACGCTCTGACGCGTTTCCCGCTGCCGCCGCATCGGTTTCACACGCCTTGACAGGGCGCTTTGCGCGCGCTACAATGTGTTTTATTCTTATCAAGAAGGGATTGTATCATGAATTCTGCATTTGAAACGATGGTCACGCTACAGCTTCAGCTCTTTATCTATGTAGGCGTCGGTTTTTTGCTCTCCAAGCTGGGGACGATAACTCCCGCCGGGCGCAAATCGCTCTCCGATCTGCTGATTAACTTTGTGCTGCCCTGCAACATCATCTGCTCGTTTCAGATGGATCTGAGCGCACAGCTTCTCTCCTCCTGTGGCGTTATGCTGCTCATTGCAAGCGCTGCGCAGCTCGTGTATCTGGCTGTCAGCCGCATCCTTTTCCCCGGCACTTCGCCCGAGCGGACAGCCTGCCTGCGTTACGGAACGGTCTGCTCCAACGCAGGCTTTCTGGGGCTGCCGATCATCGGCGGTGTGTTCGGCGCAATGGGTACGCTGCTGACCTCCGTAGCGCTGATCCCTCAGCGAATCGTCATGTGGTCTGCGGGACTCTCGCTCTTCACGCGCACAGATGGCAAAAGCGTGCTCAAGAAGCTGACGACACATCCCTGCATTCTGGCGGTCTTCATCGGCTTTGCACTGATGCTCACAGGAAATCCGACGCTCCCTACCTTTGTGCAGAAGGCTCTCTCCGGCGCAAGCGGCAGCACCTCCTGCCTGTCCATGCTGGTTGTCGGCGGCATTCTGGCTGACGCGGAGCACATTGATTTCAAGGATGGCACGCTATGGTGGTACACATTGACAAGGCTCGTGCTCATCCCGCTGCTTGTCTATGCCATTCTCTCGCTTCTGCCCATCGATCCGACCGTGCGCGGCGTCATGGTCCTCATTTCCGGCATGCCCGCAGGCTCTACGACGGCCATACTCGCCGCCCGATATGACGCAGACGCGCCGTTTGCCTCCTGCCTCGTTTTCCTTTCCACACTGCTTTCTCTGATTACGCTGCCCGTGCTGTGTCTGCTTCTGTAATGCGTCATGAGCTTTCCTCGCCCTGTCTTCCCCCCGCTTTCACGCTGCCCGCAAACCTTTAAAAGCAGAATATCTCTTGCATATCAAACGGGACTGTCCGCATCAACCCCGGCGTTTAGAAGGAAGAGTTCATCCTTTCTCTTCCTTCCAAGCGCTCAATGGGTTGGCCGACAGTCCCGCTTTGCATGGATTATAATCCGGAAACCTCCGCCGCATCCTCGCCGATAAAGGCAAACACCTCGCCGTCCGTCGAGCCGTCGCGATAGCGCAGCATATACCAGCCGTCCAGTTTATCAACGCATTCAAAGGTATAGCCCGCCTTGACGCTCTCATACACGGCATACTCCTTGCCCGGACCGGTACGGATATCCGTCTTCCCGTTGGTCACGCCCTTATATTCTTTGGCCTGCCTGTACGCCGCTTCAAAATACGTGTCATAATGCGCGGTATCCATGGGAATAAACGCTGCCGCCGCATTCCGCAGAAGAACAATGTAGTAATCGTCATAGAAGCCGATCACGCGATAGCGCGTTCCCTTGGCAAGCGACCCCACCTTCTTGGAAGCGCTCGTCGGCGCGATATACGCGGGCACATTGCTCTCCATCAGCACGATCTCAAGCGTACCTGCCACCACGTAATCCTCGTTGATAAAGCCCTCCTGACCGTTATACCGAACGCGATAAAACGAACCATCCTGAATCAAGCCGTGTTGATCCGTCACGCAGGCCAGCGTCTCTCCGTTTTTAACAGAGGCGATGCGCTTGCTGTTGGTTCGCGGCTGCGTCCATACGCTGGCGCTCTTGCTGATGACCGTCACCGATAAAGCGTTCGTCGTCGCGCCGCAGCCGTCAACCGAGACGTATTTGGAATAGCTTCCTGCGTAGGATGCCAGCCTTATGTCATCCTTAAACACCGAACTAAAGCATCGCTTGCTATATCCGTCTCCAAGCGCAGCGGAAGCGATCAGCAAGCCTATCCATACAACCAGCAGCCCTATGCCCTTTTTCATCTTCCATTCCTCCCATCGGGCTTCACCCGTTTTTTTCCTCTGCATATCAGACGAACAGCGCGCTCTGATTCTTGCATGGTTTAGGAAGAAAAGCGTTTCCCTCAGTCGGCAAAAACCAGATTGGTAAAAATGGCTTCCATCCGTTCATCCGGATAATGCGCATCCAGATAGGTTTCCAAGCGGTTATTCGCCTGAATATTCTGTCTGCGCTCCGTCCAGCGCAGCACGCTCGCGCCCGTCATCAGCGTATTGAAAAG
>CAZACG010000252.1:0-3075 GCA_964483645.1 uncultured Oscillospiraceae bacterium
ATAGAAGTCCTCGTATTCAAGCGTGATCAGCCGTCCCTCGTGATCGTGCAGCTCGCTGCCCATGCCGTAGGATACGGACAGGGGCTCGCGCTTGGCGAGGATGGCTGTGCCGGAATAGCCCTTTTTTTCGGCAGAATAGAAGTATTGATGATAGCCCTCGGCGGGAATCACAGCCTGACCGGGCTGCATTTTGGTCTCTTGCAGACAGAAAAAGTCCGCGTCCTGCTCGTTGAAGTAATCAATGAAGCCTTTGGTCAGGCATGCACGCAGGCCGTTGACGTTCCATGAAATCAGTTTCATAGCTCCTCCAATGCTTGGGAATAGAATGCTCTTGCTTGCGTCCATTATACAGGATAGAGGCCCATGTTGAAAAGAGGGGGATGCGCATGCCGCTGGTTTTTTTGCTGTATTTGCTTTTGAGCATGCGTGTGACGGTGCGCCTGCTGGCGTGCATTGAAGTCGGGCGCAGCGTGATCTCCGTTTCTGTGGGCGCGTTTGGGCTATGGCTTCGTTTGGACGGCGTGACGGCGCCGGAGGAAAAACGGTTTGGCGTGCGATTGAGATATGGCGCGAAACGGAAAAGAAAACGAAGACATCGGAAAAAGGATCTCAGAGCGCAAAGGCGGTGGCTGCATGCCGCGCTGCCGCTGCTTAATGTGCAAAGGATGGAAATTGACGTGCTGGCAGGGCTTGGACAGGCGGATCAAACGGCGGTTGCGGTCGGCGCGATTCGCGCTTCGGTTTCCGCGCTGCTTGCCGCGTGGGGGATGAATCCTGCAGAGGTGCTTCACGTGCAGGCTTGCTTTGAGCATGCTGCGTTTTGGGCGCGAGGGCATTGCATATTTTCGTTTGTGCCGGGCGACATTATGCTTGCAGCCGCAAGGCTAGCGCTCAGAAAGATGCGAAGAGAGGGATTTGGGTGGATCAGCATCCCATTGAAAGCCTGATGGGCACGTCCATGGAGAGCATCCGGGAGATGGTGGACGTCAATACGGTGGTTGGCGATCCTGTGCAGACGCAGGACGGATCAACGATTATACCGATCTCAAAGGTTTCGTTCGGCTTCGTGGCGGGCGGCGGACAGTATGCGGGCGGTTTTGTGCAGCCACCGACAGAGGGAACGCCCTTTGCCGGCGGCGCAGGCGCGGGAGTGTCCGTGCAGCCGATGGGCTTTCTGGTGTGTTCTTCCGGCGGCGTACGCCTGCTCAGCGCCGGCTGCGCCTCGCCCATGGAACGCATTGTGGAGATGATTCCGCAGGCGCTGGAGAGCCTCAAGAGCATGGGCGAGGACGATGAGCGCGCGCCGGAGCGCCATGTGAGAGCGGCCTATCAGGAAAGCTGAGAGAAAGGTGCTGTCTTACGAAGGACGGTATGCGCAGAATAAATAAATAAATAAATCGCCCGTGAAACACCGTGGTTTGCGATGCTTCACGAGCGTTTTTGCGTAGCAGCGCTCTTGGCGAGATAGCTACTTTTTTATAGGGAAGAATAGGAAGCTGCGTAATAGCCTCGTGCAGCGAGCACGGCGCAGCGTCATGGCTTACTTGCCGTCCCCTTCTCCTGCATCATCAGCGTTGCGAATTTGAGAAGCTCTTTGCGGGAACGAACGCCGAGCTTGTCGTAAATGTTGCGGTTATGATATTTGATCGTGTTCGGGTTGATGTCAAGAAGATCCTGAATCTCCTTGCCGGTTTTTCCTTCAAGGTAGAGGTCAAAGATTTCATGCTCTTTGGGCGTCAGCATGCAAAGACTGTTGCAGAAAAGCGCGTAGGCCTGCGGATCGATTTCCTGTAAGCCAACGGCATGAAGACTGGAGAGCGCGATCTCGGCGCGTTTCCGTTCTCGTTGGGCATCGGCGTTTTCCGATTGAAGGCGAGTGATTTCTTCCTCGTGCAGACGATCCTTGGCGGCTAGATAGGCAAACAGATCGTCGATTTCGGGAATGTTAGAAGGGCGATGCTCGCCCTCGTCCGTTCTCAGATTCGAAAGCCCCTGGAGGATGGGCGAAACGTAACGATGGCTCAGATACATGCATCCGGCGAAGATCAGAAGCGTCAGCAAGAGCAGCACGCCCGCTGCGCCTAGCTGGCTTTGACGCACAATATGCTCGTAATCGGTCATCGGCAGCATAGCGGCGACGGCGTGCCGACTGTCGCCGATAACGATCTCTCGAGTTAGACCGATGAAGCATTCGGAATCACAGACGAAATGATCAAATCGATCGTGATGCTTGATGGAAAAAGCAGTTTGTATGGGCGCGGAGACGGAACGAAATCCAGAGAGCTGAGCCGACCATTGTCCATTGTTTTCTGTAAGCAGCGCATAAAGCAAGCGGGGCGCTTCGTTTGAATCGGCCGGATAAGCAAGATGAAAGTACAAATCGCTCAATTCAAAGCCGCATACGCCGATGACCTCGCCATCAAGGTTAATCGGCATACATAGCAAGCGTGCGCGTTCCCAAGAATCCGGGAGCGCGCATATCTGTGTCAGGGAAAACTTGGAATGACCGTCCATGAGGGCTGTTGCCTGCGGGAAGGTGCTTGCGAGCGTTTCCAACTGCCACGTGCTGTAAAGACCGATGCCGTTCTGTCGAGCGACGCGGTAGCTGCCGCGAAACATACAGACTTTGTTGCGGATGGTGTTTTCGGCATAGAGATTGGCGTATTTGAGGTATACGCCGTTATAGCTTTTTTCGGGAAGCGAATCGTTGACGGTGGTATTGAGCATGTAAAACGCTCCGCTGCACGTAGCCAGCTGCATGTGGGTGTAAACGTCGCTATAGACGGCGGACTGTATTTCGTTGAGCAAAGCCTCGTTGTTGCGAAGATCCTCAAAGGCGATTCGATGCGTTAGCAAAATATCGTTTACCGCAGCGGAGATATTCTCCGAAAGCGAAAGTCCCCAAGCCGCAGCCTCGTCTGCATCGTGCAGGATGGCGGCTGCCGTGACGTCGAGCTGCTGGGAAAGCGTATCCTCCAGCCTGCGTTCTAAGGGATTGACGAGCCCCAGAAGATTCAGCACAAAGAAGCCCAGCAGCGCCACGGCGCAGCAAAGCGCAATCAGATAGACCGCCAA
>CAZACG010000253.1:0-3063 GCA_964483645.1 uncultured Oscillospiraceae bacterium
ATCGAGCGTCTTCGCCACAGCGCCACCGCGGCGCTGCGCGAGCGCCGGGACGTGATTGTGGTTGCGTCCGTCTCCTGAATCTACTCCATGGGCGATCCTTCCGAATACGAAGGCATGATGATTTCCCTGCGTCCCGGCATGAGCATGGAGCGCGACGAGTTGGTGCGCCGTCTGGTGGAGATTCAGTATGACCGGAGCGACATTGAATTTGAGCGCGGTACATTTCGCGTGCGCGGCGACGTCGTGGAGATCTTCCCGGCGGGATACGACAAGAGTGCGATCCGCGTGGAATTCTTCGGCGAGGAAATCGACCGCATCTCCTCCATCGACGTGGTCAGCGGACATACGCTGATGACGCTCGCACATGCGCCCATTTATCCCGCCACGCACTACGCCACCCCGCGCGAGTCCATCGACCGCGCCATTGAGAATATCGAAGCGGATCTTGACAATCGCATCGCTGAGTTCAAGAAGGAGGGCAACCTCCTTGAAGCACAGCGCATCGCCCAGCGCACCACCTACGATATCGAGATGCTGCGCGAGCTAGGCTATTGCACGGGCATTGAAAACTATTCCCGTTACTTTGACGGCAGAAAGCCGGGCGATGCGCCCTACACGCTGCTGGATTATTTCCCCGAGGACTACATCGTGTTCGTGGACGAAAGCCACGTTACGCTGCCGCAGATTCGCGCCATGTACAACGGCGACCGAGCGCGCAAGGAAGCGCTGGTCTCCTACGGTTTCCGTCTGCCCAGCGCATTTGACAACCGTCCGCTCAAGTTTGACGAGTTTGAAAGCCGCATCGGCCAGCTCGTCTGCGTTTCTGCCACGCCTGCGCCGTATGAAATGGGGCTGGCGGGACAGGTTGTCGAGCAAATCATTCGTCCGACAGGACTTCTCGACCCCGAGATTGAGGTTCGCCCTGCGACCGGGCAGGTAGACGACCTCTACGGCGAAATTCGCAAGGTCACCGATCAGGGCTTCCGCGTGCTGGTAACCACGCTGACAAAAAAGATGGCCGAAAGTCTGACCGGCTATCTGACGGATATGCAGGTGCGCGTGCGCTATCTGCATTCGGACGTACAGACCATGGAGCGTCAGGAAATCATCCGCGACCTTCGTCTTGGAAAGTTTGACGTGCTGGTCGGCATCAACCTACTGCGCGAGGGGCTTGACCTGCCCGAGGTTGCGCTGGTTGCGATTCTCGATGCGGATAAGGAGGGCTTCCTGCGCAGCGAAGTCAGCATGATCCAAACGGTCGGCCGCGCCGCACGAAACGCCGAGGGCCGCGTCATCATGTACGCCGACGCCATGACCGAGAGCATGAACAAGACCATCTTTGAAACGACGCGCCGCCGCCAGCTTCAAAAGGCCTTCAACGAAGCGCATGGAATCACACCCAAGACAGTCATGAAATCCGTGCGCGATCTGCTCCAGATTGGCGGCGCGCCCGATAGCAAAACCGAACGCCGCGCCGCACAGCCGCGCAAGAAGGATCTTTCCGAGGACGAGCTGCATCTGCTCATCTGCTCCACAGAGGAAAAGATGCTGCAGGCTGCCGCCAACCTCGATTTCGAATTGGCTGCCAAGCTGCGCGATAAGCTCTTCGAGCTTCAAGGGAAAAACCCCGCGCAAATCGAAGAAGAGGTCGTCGCCGTGCCGCAGCGAAAGCGTCGGCAAAGAAGAAGCAATCGATATTTAAAGGCGTAGCCCTCTCCGTCATCTTCGATGACACATCTCCCTAAAAGGGTGGGAGGCTTAGCAATACGACACTGTCCTTCTCTCAATCTATTTGCAGCCCCTCTTTTGTGTACAGGCTCCCCCTGCGCAAGCCGTGACGGAGAGGGCGATAAGGAGTCCATCATGCAGGAAAACATCGTCATCCGCGGCGTGCGTCAGAACAATCTCAAGAACTTCGATCTGACGCTCCCGCGCAACAAGCTAATCGTCTTCACCGGTCTGTCCGGCTGCGGCAAATCCTCCCTCGCCTTTGACACGCTCTACGCCGAGGGTCAGCGCCGCTATGTCGAATCCCTTTCCTCCTATGCCCGCCAGTTTTTAGGGCAAATGGAAAAGCCGGACGTTGACTCCATCGACGGTCTCTCCCCGGCCATTTCCATCGACCAGAAGACCACAAGCAAAAATCCCCGCTCTACCGTCGGCACGGTCACGGAGATTCACGATTATCTGCGCCTGCTCTACGCACGCGTAGGCGTGGCGCATTGTCCCCATTGTGGCCGCGAGATCTCCAAGCAGACCGTCGATCAGATGGTCGATCAAATCCTCTCCCTGCCCGAGCGCACAAGATTGCAGCTGCTCGCGCCGATGGTCAGAGGAAAAAAGGGCGAGCATGTTAAGCTGTTGGCATCCATCGCCAAGCAGGGCTTTGTCCGCGTGCGTGTGGACGGCGAGGTATATGATGTTTCCGACGTACCCTCGCTTTCCAAACAGAAAAAGCATAACATCGAGGTCGTCGTCGACCGCCTGATTCTGCGCGAGGATATTCGCGCACGGCTGACCGATTCGCTGGAAACCGCGCTCGCCCTTTCCGGCGGCGTGATCATCGCGGATGTCGGCCCCGGCGAGCACGAAATGCTCTTCTCCCAAAACCTCGCCTGTCCGGAGTGCGGCGTGTCCATCGAAGAGCTTGCCCCTCGTTCCTTCTCCTTTAACAGCCCGTTTGGCGCATGCCCGACCTGCGCCGGTCTCGGCGTTCTTGAAAAGATTGATCCGAACTTGGTCGTGCCGGACTGGACCAAATCCCTGCGTGAAAACCCCTTCAACGTCACGGGCTGGACGATCAGCGATTCCGGCACGCAGGCAAGCATGTTCTTTGAGGCGCTTTCCGAAAAATACGGCTTTTCCATGGATACCCCACTGTGCGAGATGAGCAAAGAGGCACTTGACGTCATCCTGTACGGCAGCAAGGGCGAGCCGCTCAAAATCCAATACACCCGCCCCAATGGGGACAGCCATACCTTCACCGCGCCCTTTGAAGGCGTCATCCCCACGACCGAGCGCAGAGCGAGCGAGACGCAGAGCGAATCGACCAAAGCCTACTAT
>CAZACG010000254.1:0-3056 GCA_964483645.1 uncultured Oscillospiraceae bacterium
GGGCCTGCTGGTCAAGAAGGGCGAGGGCGCGGCTTACAATTCCGCTGAGGCTTTCAACGGCAAGGTGGTCGCCGCGCAGAACGGCACCAACCAGCAGATCATGGTCGAGGATCAGCTCACCGGCGCGACGCTTGAGCTGATCACCAAGATCCCGGACGGCGTGAACATGGTCAAGGCCGGACGCGTGGATGCGCTTGCCGTTCCGAAGACGGTGTATGACAGCGTTCTGGCGGAAAACGATGATCTTGAGGTTGCTGAGTTTGCCTTTGATTTCGAGGGTGGCAACTATATCGCCAGCGTCAAGGGCGAGGATGCGCTGACGGACAAGATTCAGGAGCTGATTGATCAGATCAACGAAGAAGAGCTGTATCAGCTCTGGGTTGATCAGATCCTGCTGGGCGAATAATCTTTCAGATGGCAAAAGCGGGTCGGAAGCTTCCGACCCGCTTTTTTGCTGCTGTATAGGAAATTGTGCGAAGCTGTGTGCAACGAGCACGGAGCAACTTCATGCTGCAAACTGCTTCAGAAGAGGGGGCGCGCACTGCGCGCTTTTGCTGTAAGGAGAATTGAGTAAAGCTGCGTGCAGCTGAAATCAACGCTTGATGCGCAGATTGTAATCCGAATCGTAATATAGCGATAGATCGCGGCAGAGCCGTTCATTGAGTGCATCCATTGCGTCGTGATAGGCGCGATAGGCGGGCGACAGTCGCTTCATTTCGGAGATGAATAGGTCATAATATCCGCAGTTGCGCAGACTGCGCATCATTCGGCGCTTGGCAAGCTCAAACGGATTGTAACGGATCAGCGGGTTTTCGCGCATGCGTACGATTTTGAGCGTCTGCGCTTTGATGCGCGCGTAGTCCTCCTCGCTGGGATGGAGCATGGAGTGGATTCTTGAGTCCATAGCTTCGGCTGTATCCTGGATGTGCGGCAGATGAGCGGAGAGCAGACCGCAGATTCTGAAGAGCACGGGAAGCTTGAGGGCCGGATTATCCCAGAAGGCCAGTATGCGATCGTAGGCTTGTTGCTGCTCGCAGGTTGTGATGCGTATATTCAGATAGGACGCAAAATGCGAGACAAGGTATTTACCCGTCCAGCCGGGCAGCTGCGCGCGTATGGCTTGCGCAATGGTGTCGAAATCGAGCTGTTCGTCAAGTAGCTGCGCATTATGCCCGGCGATAAAGGCTTCGAGCGAGGCGAGCTCCGCTGCCCGATCTTGTAGCGCACTGCGTTTTCTTTCCAGGATGCTCGCAAGGAGCGCATCGTCCTTTTCCCGGAGCAGTTGACGGATATCCTCTATGCCGATGCCCAGCTTGCGGTATGCCTGTATTTCGTGCAGTCTGTTGATGTCCTCCTGCGTATAATCGCGATAGCCATTGCTTTGGCGCTGAATGGCGGGAAGAAGCCCCTTTTCTTCGTAGAACTTGATCGCGCGCTGTGTGGAGCCTGTCAGCCGCGCGGCTTCGTTGATGTGCATGATGAATCACACCTTTCTTGTCGTATAGAAAATTGCGTAAAGAGGGGTGCGCTTTCATGATCAGTATAGACCCATACGCTGCGTATAGGTCAATAGATGAAGTCAAAAAAACAGAAAAATACGCCGTCACATAAAGATACTGTTAAGAAAGCACGGTTAATCCGTCATATAACAAAAGAACAGACTGACTGGCGGTGCGGACGCACTTGACGAAAACGGGGTTGATCCGTTACCATAAACATAGAATGAATGCGTCCGTCCTCAGACGGAGCTGAAAAGAATGAAAGGACGGATGAACGGGAGAATGAGCCAGAAATTAAGAGAAAAGACCTTGGAATCGCTGAGCGCTGTCCTGCCCATCACGCTGATCGTGCTGCTGCTTAGCATTGTGCTGGTTCCCATGGAGCTTGGAACGATGACCATGTTTGTGGTCGGCGCGGTGATGCTGGTGATTGGCATGGGGCTGTTTCAGATGGGCTCCGAAATGGCGATGACGCCTCTGGGTGAGGGCGTGGGCGTAGAGACGGCGAATGCGCGGAAGCTTCCTACCGTACTGCTGATTGCTTTTGCAATGGGCTTGATTGTAACCATTGCCGAGCCTGATCTTCAGGTACTGGCTCAGCAGGTGCCTTCCATTCCGAACGCGGTTCTGATCTACTGCGTCGCAGTGGGCGTGGGCGTGTTTCTTGCGCTGGCGGTGCTGCGTATTCTGCTGAAGATCAGCCTGTCCGGCATGCTGACGGTGTGCTATGTGCTTTTGATTGCGCTGTCCTTCTTTGTTCCGCGCGATTTTCTTCCGGTGGCGTTTGACTCGGGCGGCGTAACGACCGGCCCGATTACCGTCCCCTTCATCATGGCGATGGGCGTTGGCATGGCCTCCGTTCGCGGCGACAAGAATGCGGCGGACGATAGCTTCGGACTTGTTGCGCTCTCGAGCATCGGCCCGATTGTGACGGTGCTGCTGCTGGGCTGCTTCTTTGGTTCGCAGGAAGCGGCGTATTCTGCCGGCGAGGTACCCGTCGTGCATACCACGCGCGACGTTGCGCGTGTATTCGGCTTGGGGCTGCCCAGGTATATTGAAGAAGTTGCCGTTGCCATTTTGCCGTTGCTGGCTGTGTTTGTGATTTTCCAGATGCTGACGCATCGCTATCCGTTAAGACAGCGTAAGCGTGTGTTCATGGGCTTTGTTTATACGTATGGCGGTCTTGTGCTGTTCCTGTGCGGCGTGAATATCGGCTTTGCGCCTGTCGGCACGCAGCTGGGTGTGGAGCTGGCAAAGGCTCCTTATACATGGCTGCTGATTCCGATTGGCATGCTCATCGGCTATTATATCGTCAAGGCCGAGCCTGCCATTCAGGTGCTCAATCATCAGATTCAGAGCGTGACAAACGGCGCGATTTCGGCCAAGGCGATGAACCGCTGCCTGTCCATTGGCGTTTCGGTCAGCGTTGGTTTGGCGATGCTGCGCGTAGTAACCGGCATCCCGATTCAGTACATTCTGATTCCCGGCTATGTGGGCGCGCTCCTGCTCTCACGTGTTGTGCCGAAGATCTTTGTCGGTATCGCCTTTGACTCCGGC
>CAZACG010000255.1:0-3051 GCA_964483645.1 uncultured Oscillospiraceae bacterium
CCGGTTTTCATGGTAAAAGACAGTTGTATTTATAGACATGGTGTGCTACAATGCTTGCTACGCAGAGCGCGTATAGGATGCTCCAAAGGAGGACGCATGCATGTTCAGGACACAGCTTCGAGGGCTATGGCTGAGCTTTACCGACATTTTCAGTTTCCGGGACGACGATGCGAAAGGGCGCACGGTGTATTTGGGCTGCGTGCTGCTCAATGCGTTTTACAATGTATTCATTACGGGCCTGTTTTACACGGGCTTTTTGTCCATGTATGGAATGTCCATTACGGATGCGGGCATTGTCACGTTCATTCCGTTTATTGGCAATCTGTTCAGCATTTTTTCGTCGCAGATTCTTGCGCGTTTTAAGCGTCGCAAGCCGGTGCTGATCGCATCGAAGATTTACTTCTATGCGATGTACATCCTTGCGACGACCATCATGCCGGTTTTTGTTATTGATATGCGCGCAAGACTGATCTGGTTCTGCGTGCTGATCTTTCTGGCCTATGCGCTTTATGCGCCGTTCACGCCGGGATTCACCATCTGGTTCTATCGTTTCTATCCGGCGGATAATGAACGGCGTACGCGTTATCTCCTCTTGCAGCAGGTGTTTGCTTCGGTGATGTCCAGCCTTGTACTGGTGTTCAGCAGCGTGCTGACGGACGCTGTGGCGAACTCGCCCCACCAAAACGAGCTGATTCTGGGCTTTAGATACTTTGCATTCATTCTGGTGCTGATTGAGATCGCCGTGCAGGCGCAGGCGAAGGAGTATCCCAGCTCGGATGCGCCGAAGCTGCGGATCAGCAAAGTGTTTACAGAGCCGTTCAAGTATAAGAAATTCATCTATTGCATGCTTCTGATGTTTGTGTGGAATTTCAACTCCAACGTGAGCAACGGCCTGTGGAACTACCATTTGCTCAACCATTTCCATTTCTCGTACACGCTTATCAATAGCGCGTCGGTCATGTATACGATCATTTTGCTGACAACGTCCAACCTTTGGAAGAAGCTTCTGCGCCGTTATTCGTGGATTAAGACCTTCGGCATTGCGCTGATTCTGTGGGTGCCGACGGAGTGGTTCTTTTTCTCCATGACTGCGGAGCGTGTGAATCGTTATCTGCCGCTGTGCTTTTTACAGAATCTGCTCAACGTGGGGATTAACCTTTCCTACGCCAATATTCTGTATATGAATCTGCCTAAGGAAAACGAAACCGCGCATATTGCCTTTAACACGCTGGGCTGCAATCTGTTTGCGTTTCTGGGCTTGCTGTTTGGCACGTTCCTGAGTTCCATTTCGGGCGATTCGACCATGCATCTGCTGGGCATGGATGTGTATTCCGTGCAGTTTACCTGTCTGACACGCGGCGTGATTATGGGGACGATGGGATTGATTCTCGTGGCCAAGTGGCGCTCGTTTACGCGCGATGAAGACATTGAGGAGCTTGAGCAGGATGCGGCGCTGCGCAAGCGTGAGCGCGCAAGGCGCAGAGCGATGCCCGATGTCAGATAATGCGGGAGATGTCGGCGCGGCAAACATCTGCTCGCGAGGAAATTGTATCAATGGACATTCTCCGGCACATATAGGGAACGGTCGGTTCATTTTGTTCAAGCAAATTAAGAAAGGCGAGTTTCATTCTGCGCAGCTTGAAAGCTCCGGGTGCTGATTGTGGCAAGGGGCTTGAAGAACGTGTAAAATCCGCTTGTGGATAGCAAGACCCAATGCTATCCACGAGCGGATTTTTTGCTGTATAGAGAATTGCGCCAAGCGGTGTGAAGAGAGTATGAAGCGGTTTTGCCATGGATGTTCAAAGGGAGATCGATAAGCGCGTTGATGGGGTGTTGGGGCAGCGTCCCCGAGCGCAAAAGCCCATGATTCTTCATGAAATCGACGAGACGCCGAATGAAGAAGTTGCAGAAAAAGTGAAAATAATTCTCAAAAAGTGATAGAAATATGTTGACAGGTGAGAATAGTTATCGTATAATGAACTCACAAGAGCTCAAGAGAGGAGCGGCAAGGGATGAACGAGAGAATCAGCGCTCACGCCAGAACGGTACTTTCGGTTCTTGCGGAAAAACGCTGTCACTTGACCGCTGAGGAGATTCTTGGTCGTACAAAGGGCATCGGTACAGCGACGGTTTACCGTGCGCTTGATCATCTGACTGAGCTGGGGCTAATACGCAGGCTTTCGCTTGGAAAGAAGAGCGCGGTCTATGAATACGTGCGGGATTCGCATATGCACCTTGTGTGCAGGCACTGCGGTCGGGTGTATGACATACAGGCCGATCTGTCCGGCATGATTCGGGAGGCGGCGAGATGCTGCGGACATACCGTCGATTTTGCCGAGGTTACCGCGCATGGGATGTGCAGCGTATGCCGCGAGGATGAAAATACATTCGAGCTCTAAGCTGCATCGCTGACCAAGTGACGTAAGTCGCGCTGCTTTGGGGTCGAGCCCGAAGCTTTGCAGAAGGACTTACGGCGCAACACATTAGCAATCACAAAATGAATAATAAAATGGGAGGAAACAGATTATGAAAAAGTGGGTTTGTCCGGTTTGCGGTTATGTGCATGAGGGAGATACGCCCCCTGAGAAGTGCCCGCTGTGCAACGTTCCCGGCGAGAAGTTCACGGAGATGGCCGGCGAGAAGACTTGGGCTGCGGAGCATGTAGTCGGTGTAGCGAAGGACGCTCCGGAGGAGATCATTCAGGGACTGCGCGAGAATTTTGCGGGTGAGTGCTCTGAAGTGGGCATGTATCTGGCGATGGCGCGTGTCGCGCATCGTGAGGGTTATCCGGAGATCGGCCTGTACTGGGAGAAGGCTGCGTACGAGGAGGCCGAGCATGCCGCTAAGTTTGCCGAGCTGCTGGGCGAGGTCGTGACCGACTCTACCAAGCGCAACCTCGAGCTGCGTGTGGACGCTGAGAATGGTGCGACTGCCGGTAAGTTTGAGCTGGCGAAACTGGCGAAGCAGCATAACCTTGACGCGATCCATGATACCGTGCACGAAATGGCGAAGGACGAAGCCCGTCACGGCAAGGCGTTCGAGGGTCTGCTC
>CAZACG010000256.1:0-3039 GCA_964483645.1 uncultured Oscillospiraceae bacterium
TAACCGTGGACGCGGATCAGGGATTTGTGTTCAACGGCGTGGTGAAATAAGGCGGAGCTTGCGTTTTGCCGGCTCGCTGTCCAAGGGGCTGTCAAGCGAAGAATTCGGACATTTCAAGCAAAACGAAGGACTTGCGCCCGAAGGCTTTAAAACGGGCGAGAGAAAGCCCGTTGGCGGGGCGTTGGGGGCGGAGCTTTAAGCGCGTAGAACCCATGATTCTTCAAAATGGCTGTTTGAAATGTTCGGCATTCGCCTGACAGCCCTCTTTGATTGGGCAGAGTTCATTCTTGATTCGGATATTTCATTCCGCGATTCGCTGTTTTGGCGCGTTTTCCCTTGCGGTCTTCCATCAAAACGGTTATCATAGAATTGAAAAAGAAACCATTGCGGAGGAACGCCATGCTGTACTACGATCCGACCTATCTGCTGCTGATCCCCGGTCTGCTGCTGGCGCTGTATGCGCAGCTTAGGGTCAAGGCAACATTCAATCGCTGGAAGAAGCAGGACTCGCGCTCCGGGCTGACCGGCGCGGATATCGCACGGCGGATTCTTTATGAGAACGGCTGCGGGCATGTGACGGTGGAGCATGTCCCCGGAAGCCTGACGGATCATTACGATCCCGAGGGCGGCGTGCTGCGCCTGTCCGAGGAGGTATATGCTTCGCGCTCCATCGCCGCGCTGGGCGTGGCGGCGCACGAGGCGGGGCATGCGATTCAGGATGCGCAGGACTACGCGCCCATGCGCGTGCGCGCAAGCCTTGTACCCATCGCCAATATTGGCTCGCAGGCGGCGATTCCGCTGTTCATGCTCGGCCTTATCATGAGCTGGAGACCGCTGACGAGCATCGGCATTTTCTGCTTTGCCTTTGCCGTGCTGTTTTATGTGGTGACGCTGCCGGTAGAGTTTAACGCTTCCAACCGCGCCGTAGCCGTGCTGGCTTCGGGCTATCTGCCCGAGGAGGAAGTCAAGGGCGTGAAAGCGGTGCTCTCCGCCGCAGCGCTGACGTATGTGGCGGCGGCGCTGCAGGCGATTTTGCAGCTGGTGCGGCTGGTGATTCTATCCGGCGGCGGGAGGCGCGACGACTAAGCAAAGCTTGAATCCAAACGAGCGATAAGCGCGAATCGAGGAAGGGAACGGACGGGGCGCCGTCCGCAGACAATCGGAGGAGATATGTCTTATTCATCTCAAACCAAAGAGGAGCTTTGCCGCTTTGAGCCGGACAGCGTTTGCTGCCTGCTCGCGGAGCTTTCGGGCATCGTGTCGGCCGCAGGCTCTGTGATCTATCGCGGCGGAGGTGAAAAGCGCGTGTCCATCGAGACGGAAAACAGCGCGGTCGCGCGGCGAACGTTCACGCTGCTGCGCGAGGTGTTTGACGTGCAGCCGGAGCTGATGACCTTCCATCGCGCGCGCCTTGGCGGGCGCAACACCTATCGCATCGAGATCAAGGGCGGCGAAGCGTCGTTCGTGCTGGAGGGCTGCGGCATTCAGGTCACCCAGCGGCGCGGCGTACCCAGAGAGGTTACGGTGCGCAAATGCTGTAGGATGTCGTTCCTGCGCGGCGTATTTCTGGCCAGCGGCTCGGTGACCGACCCGGAGAAGGAATATCATCTGGAATTTGCGCTCGGCGATGAAGCTTTTGCGCAGGCGCTTCAAAAGCTGATTGCGCGCTTTGAGCTGACGGCGAACCTCGTATCGCGCAGACAGATGAGCATCGTGTATCTCAAAGGGCAAAATGCGATTACCGATATGCTCAGTATCTTCGGCGCGCAGAGCGCGCGCTTTGCCATGGAGGACGCATATATCCGCAAGGAGCTGCGCAACAACGCCAACCGCGCCGTCAACTGCGACAGTGCAAACACCGAGCGCGCTGTGGCCGCCGCTTCGCGTCAGACGCAGGCGATTGAGCGGCTGATTGCAGCCATGGGCGAGGACAGCCTGTCGGAGCCGCTGTTGCAGACGGCGAAGATGCGGCTGGCGCATCCGGAAGCCTCGCTTGAGGAGCTTGGAGGGATGCTGGATCCGCCGGTGGGCAAGAGCGGCGTCAACCACAGGCTGCGCAAGCTGGAACAGATGGCGACGGCGCTTAACGAAGCGCGGTAGTCCGCGTCATGGCGCAGAAAACGGAGCCGGCAGAATGTCGACATATCAAGCAAAGACGAAGAATTTGTGTCCGAGGGTGTTCAACGGGCAACCGGAAAGCCCATGATTCTTCCCAAACTGCTGTTTGAAATGTTTGGCGTTTGCTTGACGGCCTCATGCTCAAGGATCTTCAACATGCTTAAGGGGGCGACGGATTTGGAGCTTACGGTCAGGGTGAACATGGACGGCGTTTTATTGAGCCGTCAGGCTGCGGCGATTGCAGAACGGATGAAGGGCTTTAAGGCGAGCGTGCTTTTGCACAGAGAGAACATGACGGTCAACTGCAAATCGCTGATGGGGTTGTTGTCCGTCGGCATTCAGGACGGTATGAATGTGACGATCATGGCCGAGGGCGAGGACGACGCAAAGGCGGCGCTTGAAATGGCGAGGCTGCTGGGCGCGTGAGATCGGCAGAAGCGGCTTTCCATATGACGAAAAGTCAAACCACGCCTGCAACCTAATGAAAAAGATTCATGGATAAAAAGAAAATCGCTCACTTTGTGCAGAAATACGGCTTGACAGCTCGTAAACGAAGTGATAAGATAGGCTCACATATTTTGAAGCGATGAAAAGGAAGAATCCGTGACGAAACGCCAAGCGAGGGAGCGACGGTGGAAGGCTCCTGCGGGAAGCACGGTGCAGTCGCCTTGGAGCTTGCAGGCCGAACGCCTTGAAAAGTCAGTAGGTTTGCCGGAACTTCCCCCGTTACAGGGATGCGGACGTCGGCAGGACGTCCTGCGAGCGTGCGCTTGCGCACGGAATTTAGGTGGTACCGCGAAACAGCCTTTCGCCCTAAAGACAGGGGAAGGGCTGTTTTTTCAAATCAGAAATGGCGTATAGAAGCGCGCAGCGCGCTGGATAAGCGACATTTTGCCGCAAAGGAGACAAAGAGAGCATGAA
>CAZACG010000257.1:0-3009 GCA_964483645.1 uncultured Oscillospiraceae bacterium
TTGTTGAAGTTGACAAAGATGCCCTGCGCGGTCTCCGGGCGCAGATAAATCTCGTTGGTGGAATTCTCCGTCACGCCCGCATGGGTCTTGAACATCAGATTGAACTGGCGGATGCCGGTAAAATCCTTCTTGCCGCAGGTCGGGCAGACAATGTCATGCTCGGCAATGTAGGTCTCAAGCTCCGCATTGCTCCAGCCGTCGCCGGTCTCTGCACCCTGCGTAAAATCCTCGATCAGCTTATCCGCGCGGAAGCGCGCCTTGCAGGCCTTGCAGTCCATCAGCGGATCGTTGAAGCCGCCGACATGGCCGGAGGCCACCCAAACCTCGCGATTCATGAGAATCGCCGCGTCAAGGCCGGTGTTGTATTTGTTCTCCTGAACAAACTTTTTCCACCATGCACGCTTGACGTTGTTCTTGAATTCCACGCCCAGCGGGCCGTAGTCCCAGCTGTTGGCCAAGCCGCCATAGATTTCAGAGCCCGGGAAAATGAAGCCGCGGCCCTTGCACAGGGCAACGATCTTGTCCATCGTGATATTCGCCATCATCCAATCTCCTTCTCTGTTCCTGATTTGAACGCTGCGGGCCAAACGGCGAGCAATTCGTCCGCCGCCCCGCGCAGACCCTGTATTTTCGGGAAATCAAAAGAACCGCGCAAAGCCCGTCCCGAATCCGTGCCCTGCATGGATTCAAGGGACGAAAGAAGCTCTTCCGCGGTTCCACCCTTGTTGACGCGCAGCGCGCGTCCACTTTTTTGATGCTTTTTCTCTGTCCGCTCCGGGCTGCCAACCCCATCAACGCCGACGGTACGGTTATCATACTAAAGAAAGTCGATTTTGTCAAGTATTTGAAGCGCCGTCAGGCTCTGTGATGCGGCCTTCTTCCGCTGATTTTCATCATGTGCGAAAGCCGCTTTCCGTCCCATAGATGCACGCCCGTGGAAGCGGCCAGCTCCTTTGCCCCGCGTGTGAATTCGCCCGGGCAGATGACGGCGGCTTCCTCACAGCCATAGAACTGCGCGCCCGCAAACGCTTCCTGCACGGCGAAATTACCCACGCTGCCCGCATAGTTCTTGCATTGTATCGCGTAGGCTCTGCCGTTGCGCTCGGCGAGGATATCCACGCCCTGATCGCCGCTGCCCTTGGTCAGCTCGATCTTGCGAAAGCCGTTATCCCCCAGCACCTGCGCGACATAGGCTTCAAACTCCGACCCGTCAAGGCGCAGGCATTGCCGGGCACGGTTTCCTCGCCCGACAAGGAAACGGCGCAGCCGCGCAAACGGCCATGCCGCAGCGCGCGCCGACAGCTTCATCAGCAAAAAGAGCCCTCGCAGCGCCAACCTGATCAACGCAAGCACACCATGCAGCAGGGCGACGGAGACCGCCGCAACGCCCTCGCAGAGAAAATCCGTCAGCGTAAGCAGGGCGTTCAACAGCGCCGCAAGCAGGCTGCGGCTTTTCTTTTTTCGTTTAGCCAAATCTGCCTCCCAAAGCCTTACGCGCAGGCGCGCAAGGCTCAACGCTTTTCAATACACGCCACGGCATGCGCGGAGATGCCCAGTCCTTCGCCTTCAAAGCCCAGCTTTTCGGTCGTCGTCGCCTTGATGTTGACGCAGTCGACGTCCGTCTGTAGATGGCGCGCCACATTTTCTCGCATAGCCTCAATGTAATCCTTGAGCTTAGGACGCTGGCAGATGATGGTAACGTCCACGTTAACCACCGCGTATCCCTTTTCGTGAATCCATCCCATCACATGATCAAGCAGCATGCCGGAGTCTGCGCCCTTGTATTGCGGATCGGTATCCGGGAAATGTCGGCCGATGTCGCCCATCGCCGCCGCGCCGAGCAGCGCATCCGTCAGCGCATGCAGCGCAACGTCCGCATCGCTGTGTCCCAGCAGCCCCATGGTGTGCGGGATCTCCACGCCGCAGAGAATAAGCTTCCTGTCCTCGACCAATCTGTGTACGTCGTAACCGTGTCCGATGCGCATGCTTCGCGCCTCCTTGTTCGCCTCGCCGCGTCGCAAAAGCACCTGCTCGCACAGGAGCATGTCCTCCGGCGTGGTCAACTTGATGTTTTCCGCATCGCCGTCCGTCAGATGAACGGCATGCCCCATCCATTCCGCGAGCATCGCGTCGTCCGTCGCGCGCCTCGCGCTGTCTCGAAAACGCGCATGCGCCTGCCGGATGAGCGACGCGTCAAAGGTCTGCGGGGTTTGCACGGCGCGCAGCATATCGCGGTCAGGGGTGTCCATCACACAACCGCTTGCGTCGATCTGCTTGATCGTATCCTTGAGCGAGACGGCGGCTACGCCGCTGCCCAAGCGCTTCGCGCTCTCCAGCGTGGCTTCGATAACAGTGCGCGTCACCAGCGGTCGCGCGCCGTCGTGAATGGCGATCAGCTCGGCCGCCGGGTTGCAGGCGGCTATGCCGCTACATACGCTCGCCTGCCTGTCCGCGCCGCCTTGCGCGAGCTCGGCCGATACGCCATGCCGCGCAAGCAGCGCACGCATTTCTTCCATATCGTCTTCGCTTGTCACCACAACGATTCCGCCATCAAACAGCCCCGTTTGTTCAAACGCCCGCACGGTACGCACAATGATCGGCACGCCGAGCACGGGATAGAGCACCTTGTTGCGCTCAAGCCCCATGCGCGAGCCGCGCCCTGCCGCAACGATTACAGCCGCATTCATCACAGATCCTCCTCGCCGGCGAGCAGCTCATACATCATACCGGCCTCGTTCTTGCGCACAGTCTCCGCGACCTGCAAAATCCGAAACCGAGCCATCTTCTCGCCGAAACGAATTTCGAGCACGTCACCTTCCTTGACCTCCGAGGACGGCTTGGCTACCTTGCCGTTGATGGTCACGCGCCCGCCCTCGGAAGCCTCCTTGGCGACCGTGCGGCGCTTGATGATGCGCGAAACCTTCAGATACTTATCCAGTCTCATACAATTCCTCCTTCATGAGGCTTCTTGAATCAATATAGCACAAGCCAAGCAAATGCACAATCATT
>CAZACG010000258.1:0-3008 GCA_964483645.1 uncultured Oscillospiraceae bacterium
CGGTAAGGATAATATCCATCTGTTCCTGTATAGTCATGGCGATTCCTCCTTGGTTTTTCCGTTCCTTTTATTTTCCCTTCGCATTTTGCAAGGCAGATTACGAAAGCATGCTCTTGATCTCGTCCACGAGAATCTGCGCCAAATCGCCCGTAACCTTGCGCGGCGCTTCACCCTTCCTGATCAGCAAGCCCGCTCCGTTTCCGCCGCCGCAGATTCCGATATCCGCCTCGCGCGCCTCCCCCGGGCCATTGACCACGCAGCCCATGACGGCGACCTTAAAAGGAACCTTCACACCCGCAAGTTCCTTCTGCACGCGCGCCATGATCCCGCCCACGTCGATACAGGTGCGCCCGCAGGTAGGACAGGAAACATACTGCACGCAATCCGTGCGCAGACCCACGTGCTCAAGGATTTCAATTCCTGCCGGCGGCTCTAAACACGGATCGCCCGTCAGCGACACACGAATGGTATCGCCAATGCCATCCAGCAGCAAACTGCCGATGCCAATGGCGCTCTTCATCCTGCCCTGTTCGGGCAGGCCGGCCTCCGTCACGCCCAGATGCAACGGATAATCGCAAAGGCGGCTCGCCAGCCGATAAGCATCCACCGTACCGCGCACATTGCTCGCCTTCATCGAAAGCACCATGTCGTCAAATCCGCATTTTTCAAGCATTCGCGCATGGTTGAGCGCGCTTTCCACCATTCCCTGCGCCGTCACGCCGCCGTCACGGGCAATGATATCCTTCTCCACCGAACCTGAATTGACGCCGATGCGCACGGGAATATGATGCGCCTTCACGCAGTCCGCCAGAATGCGCACATTCTTCTCTCCGCCAATGTTTCCGGGGTTGATACGCAGCTTATGAATGCCGTTTTCTACGGCGGCAAGCGCAAGCTTATGATCAAAGTGAATATCGGCGACCAGCGGCACGGGACTCGCATCCACCAGCGCACGCACAGCTCTCGCGCAATCCTCATTATACACGGACACACGCACAATGTCCGCTCCGGCTATCGCCAGCGCGCGGATTTGGGAGAGCGTCGCCTCCACATCTGCCGTATCGGTATTGGTCATCGACTGCACGGACACAGGCGCGCCGCCGCCAATGAGCACATTCCCCACCTTGACCTGTCTGGTCAGCTTCGCCATAGGTACATCTCCTTAACAGTCACTTAAGAAAAAACGTCATGATATCCTTGTAGGTCAACAACACCATCAGCCCCATCAGCAAAACGAAGCCTGCGGCATGGATACCGCCTTCAAGCTCTCTTTTCATAGGCTTTCGGCGTATGCCCTCCACAATCAGAAACAGCAGACGACTGCCGTCAAGCCCCGGAATAGGCAGAAGATTCATCACGCCCAGATTCACGCTGATCATGGCCAGCAGTTCCAGATAAATATCCAAGCCGCCCTGCGCCGTAGCCTCCTGAATAACGTATACCGTGCCGACCGGGCCGGTGACGTCATGAACGCCTTCACCTCTGAAGATGAGGTTTTTGAGCGTTTCCACGATCATCCGAACGCTCTGCACATTGTACTCAACGGAGAACGGAATGCTCTCCAGCAACGACACGCGCGTGCGCTCTGTATCAAAGGTAATGCCCACGCGATAGCGGCTCTCTGCCTCGTCATAAAACGGGGCCATCGCAATTTCCAGCTTTTCCTCACCGCGCAGGACGTCAAAGGTTACGCTTGCGCCGTCGGCGCGCGCAATTTCTTGCGTCACGACGCTCGTCTGCGTAATCTCAACGCCATTAACGGCAAGCAGCACATCGCCCACTCGAAGTCCTGCCTGCTCCGCATTCGACTCCACCCCGGCGATTCGGGGGATGGGCGTGTTCAGCCCCAGCGCGCTCAGAATCAGCACAACAACCAGCAGCGCGATGATAAAATTCATCAGCGGGCCGCTGATGACCGTCATTATACGCTTGGCAAGCTTCTGATTATTGAAAGCGCGCGCATCCTGTACAATTTCCTCATCCTCACCATAGAACTGGCAAAAGCCGCCAATCGGCAAAAGCCGCAGGGAAAACTGCGTCCCCTTTTTGCTCTTTTTGCGCAGCAGCAACGGGCCCATGCCCATGGAAAACTCCATGACCTCAATGCCGCACAGACGCGCGGCGATAAAATGACCGAATTCATGGGCCGTAATCAGC
Organism: uncultured Oscillospiraceae bacterium; assembly: GCA_964483645.1. GTDB lineage: Bacteria > Bacillota > Clostridia > Christensenellales > Aristaeellaceae > Ventricola. The sequence continues at coordinate 2,158 of CAZACG010000258.1, forward strand.
ACGCCCAGCAGCAACAGTGCCAAACACACATACATCGAATCCGATTGCACCTCCGGGAAATGACGATTTTCTATGACTTTTCCATTTTCCTCGGCGAAGTTAAGCCTGCGGAAGCCGCAGACCGCGCTCAAGCGTCCTTTCCCTCCGCGCAAAGCAACGCCGCCGAGAACGAATACAGCTTACAGCGCAAAGCGTCCGGTCAGCAGCAGATGACTCGCTTTCTCTCGCGCAGCTCGATCGCTTTCAAACACCTGCTCAAGCGTCGGATGCGCCGTGACAGGCACAGCTTGCATCGTTTCCTCCACCAGCTGCGCGATCTGTCCGAAACGGATGCGATCATGCAGGAACGCGTCCACAGCAATCTCATTGGCGCCGTTGAGGATTGCGCTCATCGTGCCGCCGACGCGCAACGCCTCATACGCAAGACCGAGCCCCGGAAAACGCTCAAGATCCGGCTCTTCAAACGTCAGCGCGCGCATTTGAGCAAAATCAAGCCTTGAGCCGCCCGTTGGCAGGCGCTCGGGCCAGCTCATCGCATAGAGAATGGGGAGCCTCATATCCGGCGTACCCAGCTGGGCCATCACAGCGCCGTCCTCATACTCGACCATAGAGTGTATGATGCTCTGAGGATGAATCAGCACGTCGATCTTCTCAGCCGGCATATCAAAGAGCCAGCGCGCCTCGATAACCTCCAGCGCTTTATTCATCATGGACGCAGAGTCGATGGTAATCTTGCGGCCCATCGCCCAGTTGGGATGCTTGAGCGCCTGCTCCCTGGTCGCGGTATAGATATCAGCCTTCGCCCATGTGCGGAACGGGCCGCCGCTGGCGGTGAGGATGAGCCTTGAAGG
>CAZACG010000259.1:0-3004 GCA_964483645.1 uncultured Oscillospiraceae bacterium
GAGATCAGCTCAACCAGCTTGGTATTCAGCATGCCGGTCACCGTGTTTTCCACGTCGATCATCTGCTCGGTGGTCGCGGTTTCGAGCGCAAGCTCGGTCAAGGCCGCCGGCGTAGAGGTCTCGGAGCGGATACCGAGATTCATAACGAAGCTATTCAGGCCAAGCGCGGGACACTGGATGCCATAGCGCATAGAGCCGTTTGCGCCGTCCGCGTCGGGCGTGAACATGCCTTCGCTAAAGAGCTCCAGAGAGAAGTTCATATCGCCCGGGAAGATATAATCCACGGTTCCCTGAAGGGCAAAGGCTTCGCCTGCGTCCGCAGTCTGCGCCCAGACCTCCTGAGAGGAGATCTGCGCGCAGGTGGTTTCGCCTTCGTCGCTGATGCTCTCCGTCATCGTCATATCAAGGCTGCAGCCCGGCAGGTTTTCGTCGGTGACAATGGCTTTGCGGGTTGTGTCTGCAGAAGCGGAAACGACGCTTTCGCCCGAGGCGGTCACGTCCATCTCCAGGTACAGATCGCAGGCATAGGGATCGGCGGGGTCGAGAGTATAAACTGCGCCAACATAGAAGGCATCGGTGACGTTCGCGCCGTCCGGATAGGAGGCAAAGCTCAACAGGAAGGTATAGGTGTTGGGCTCGTCCGTCGGGTGGGAGAACAGGCGGATATGCCCAGTCACGGGCGAATCGTAGAACTCCGCATAGAGCAGTTTGCCGTCTTCGTTCATGCCCAGATCCAGAACGAACGTCATATCGCTGGTGATGGCGGCAGCAAATTCGCGCATGTCTGCGCACAGCTCGGCCGTGGTGGCCGGATCGGTGGCAAGCTCTGCAAGCACGCTGTCAAGCAGCGGCGCGAGGGTTGTATCCTGCTCGAGCTGATCGGCCAAGGAAACGAACAGCGGGGCGAAGTCCTTGGGCGTGAAGGTGACGCGGCCCAGCGTGGCTGCGCGGGGATAGCTCTCCTTCTTGTGAACGTCGGTGAATTCCTCATAGGCGAGCGTGTCAAGAAAGGTGTAAAGCGTCTCGATATAGGGCGAGAGGGTGGCTTCGGCAGACGCAATGATTTCGGGCAGCTGCGCATTGAGCTGCTCCAGCATGGCCGGAATGTCCATATCCCGGAGAGCGAGAATCTGCGCGATATCCTCCTCGCTTGCGCCGCAGAGCGCCAGGAGGGTCTCCCATGTAGCCGTAATCCTCTGTCCCGGAATCAGGTCGCTTTCAAGGCTTGCCCCTGCGGCTGTCAGATCAACGGCGGCGGCGATGGAGACGGCTTCATCGGCGGTTCCGGCGAGCTTGCCGCTCAGCTCCAGACGAACGCCGTTTTCCGTTTTGCCTGCGCCGACGCTGACCGTTGCGTTTTGAAGCAGGCGGAGGACGGTTGCAACTGCGGTAGCATCCTCCCCCGTAATGCCCAGCACATCGAGGTTCAGATCCATGTTCAGCCCAAGATCAACGGTGACGAGCTTTCCAGCGTTCCATGCGTCCGCCAAGAGCTGCTTGCTGATGGCGCCCGGCACATAGGCCGCTTCCTCGGCCAGAACGCCCGCGGAAGCGAGCAGCATGCTCAGCGCCAAAAGCAGTGCAAGGATTCTCTTCTTCATAGTATTCCTCCTTTTGTTTCCCCAAGGGCGCGAAACGCCCCTATCGCATTCATTATACCAGACGGAGCGGACACGGTAAATCTTCCGAACAGAGAAAAAGAAAAAAGTTTTGATCTATCTGCATAGATACATTGACAGACGAGGTATATTTTGATATACTGTATCTCGTCGGAGGTGATGACATGCTGAATTCATCGGACATCCTTCGCGGCTATTCGGATACGATCATCCTCGCCCAGCTGTACAAAGAGGACAGCTACGGATATAACATCAGCAAAAACGTGCAGGAGATCACCCGCGGAGAGCTTCAGCTGAAAGAGGCAACCCTGTATACGACCTTCCGCCGCCTTGAAAATGCGGGCGTGATCGAGTCGTACTGGGGCAATGAAAACGCCGGCGCTCGCAGACGATATTATCATCTGACGGACGCGGGACGGAAATTATATGAGGAAAACCTGGAGGATTGGCGCAAATACCGCGCTATCATCTCGCAACTGATCGGAATGGAGGACGCATCAATATGATGAACAAGCGCATTCGCAGCATGATTGACGATATCTTTTCGGATATGAAGATGACGGCGGAGAATCTTGCGCTGCGCGATGAAATGATGGCTAATGCGCAGGCGCGCTATGAGGACAATATGGCGCAAGGGAAAAGAGAGGAAGAGGCGTTTGCCGAGGTGGCCGAGTCGCTGGGCGACGTCGGCGAGCTGCTCAGAAAGATGAACGGCGCGCAGCAGACGTCCGCAGACGCGGAAAAACAGGCCGCGCCCGAGGCGCGTGAAAAAGAAGCGCCAGAGCAGGAGACGACTGCACAGGCGCGCGGCGTGGCAGATGACGAGCGCGCGCAGAACGATATGGATCTGGGCGATGCGCTCAACAAGGCGTTCTCTGCGCTGGGCGGGCTGGGCAAGAGCATCATGCCGCAGGCCAAGAAGCTCGTCAAGGATGTGGATGAGGCAACCGGCGGCGCGATCAAGAGCTTTGGCAAGGCGCTGGGCGACGGCGTTAAGAACGCGCAGAAGGCGGCGGGAGAAGCCATTGACAAAATGGCGGGCGAAAGCGGCGAAATCGTGATTGATCTGGGCAAGCCTGTTGAGCCGAGAAAGAGCGAAAAAACAGCCGAGCAGCTGCGCGAGGATGCGGCAGACCTTCGCGCACAGGCGCAGATCAAGCTGGCTGTGGGTGATCAGCAGAGCGCGGACGAAATGAATGCGCAGGCGGATGCGCTTGACAGGCAGGCCGACGGACTTGAACAGGCGCAGAATGCGGCAAAGGCCGAGGCGCAGGACATCCCGCGGGAGATGGAGGAGAAGGATTGCGGCGAGTCGGATTACTACGGCGCAGACGGCGAGATCAACGAGGATGCGTTTTCCAAGGCCGTGGACGATATGACGCGCG
>CAZACG010000260.1:0-3004 GCA_964483645.1 uncultured Oscillospiraceae bacterium
TACCAGTAATCTGTAATGGTCTTGTAGCCCTTGACGTCGTTGTAGCATTCGTCCTTGGCCAACTGGCCGCTGACGCCGCAGGTCGTCACGCGTACAAGCCCATAATCCGCAGGCGTGCCGTCGATGATTTCGCGGGAGGCGAGCCCTTTGGCCTTGTGAATCTTTTCCATGAAGGATTGCCATAGCGGTGCGGCGGCGTTTCCACCCGTTGCCTTGGAGGAGAGGGCCTTATAGTTGTCGTGCCCTATCCACAGGGAAGCGGAGTACCAACCCGTCATACCGGCGAAGAAAACGCCCTTGCTGTCCGAGTTCGTGCCGGTTTTGCCGGCGACGACCTGCGAGGAGATCTTCGCCTTTGTGCCCGTGCCGCTTTGCACGGCCTGCTTGAGCATATCCACCACCAGATATGCCGTGGAGGGCTTAAAGACCTGGTGACGATTCTGCTGCTGATGCATGTCCACGACCACATTGCCGTTTCCGTCCAGGATTTTCGAGAAGGAAAGAGGCTGCTGATAGATGCCTTTGTTGGCCAGCGTGCCGAAAGCGACGGCCATCTGCACAGGCGTGATGCCGGAGGAACCCAGCGCCAGACCGAAGGGGTCAGCATTGATGTTTTCGTCGTCAATGCCCATCAGGCGCAGATATTGCGCAGAGTTTACCACGCCCACCTTGGTCATCAGAATTTGCGCGGTGGAAGTGTTATGGGAATTGACCAGCGCGCTTCGGTAGCTTTGCGGGCCTTTATAAGAACCGCCGCCGTAATTCTGCGGCCACGAATCCTTGCCGCTGGAGTCCTTCCAGCCGGCAATCGGCACGGGCATGTTATAAGCGATGGAGGCCGGGGAAGCACCAAGATCAATCGCAGGCGCGTAAACCGACAGCGGCTTGATGGAGGAGCCCACGGGCATATTCATGTCGCTGGCGCGGTTGAGCGTCTTGCGCGCGGTGGGCTTGTAACGACCGCCCACAATCGCCTTGAGCTCGCCGGTGTGATAGTCATATACACAGGCGGCGGCTTGCGGCTGTTCGATCTCCGTATAGGTGCCGTCCGCATTGCGGGATTGGTAGACTTTGTCGGAGGGATCGCGCAGACGCGGATAGTTGTCCCATGTCGCCAGCGACTCCTCGACGATCCTTTGAATCTCGGTATCCAGACACAGATAGACGCTGTATCCGCCGGTGCGCAGCTTGTTTTCCATTGCATAGCGATTGGCAGATGTATTTTCTAGCCCGTTCAGATTAAGAAACGTATCCACAACGTCGCTGATAGCGTATTCGACATAGTGCGGATAGTCGTAGATATCTGTAGAGGCCGGCGAGGTTTCCAGAACATGCGCCGTCGAGGGATCGAGCGCCGCCTGATACTCCTGCGTGGAGATCAGGCCGTTTTCGCGCATCTGGCGCAGCACATAGTCCGTACGGTTGTTCGTGATATCCGCCGTCTTGCTGCCCTCGGTGTTCTTTGTGTAAAAATTGCGTCGTGGATTGTAGTAGTTGGGGCTTCGGGTCATGCCGGCCAGCATTGCGCATTCGCGCAGCGTAAGCTGGTTGAGCTCTTTGCCGAAGTAGCCATAAGCGGCGACCTTGACGCCGTAATAGCTGCCGCCCAGAAAGATGGTGTTGAGATAACTTTCAAGAATCTGCTCTTTGGTATAGCGCGTTTCAAGCTCCATGGCCAGATAGGCCTCTTGCAGCTTGCGCTTGTAGCTTTGTTCGCTGGAGAGGACGGTCGATTTGATCAGCTGCTGGGTGATTGTGGAACCGCCCTGCGTTGAGCCGGTGGTGAAGTTGGTAACCAGCGCGCCGACGATGCGCTTGACGTCTACGCCGTTATGCTGATAAAAGCGCGCGTCCTCCACGGCAATGAAGGCGTTTTGCAGCATTTGGGGGATTTCGTCGATGGAAACCATGACGCGATCCTCAGTCCCCTTGTAGTCGGTGATAAGGTTGCCGTCCGCATCGTAAATGAAGGACGTCTTGTCCTGATCGCTGATGGCAGCCAGATCAAGCGTGGGCGCTGTATCCACATACGCCTTGGCAATGCCAATGAGCGCTCCGGCCAGCGCAAGGCATACGCACAGCACCAGAATGAGCGAAAGACGAACCGTGGAGACCGCGACGGAAAGCGCGAAATTCGGCTTTTTGGTGCGCGGTTTAAAGATGGAATGCGGATGCTCTTGTGGTTGGCTCTGCGAGGTTTTTGTCCTCTTGGATGTTGCAGAGACCGTCCTTTTGACTTGTGCGGGCATGCGCGAGGTGTGAGACGTGGGCGCATCCTGCTGCGCAGAGCGTTGAGGCAGGTGCAGCTGCGTCGAATCAAGCTGCATTGTATCGGAAAGCGTTCCGGATTCGGACTCGGAGACGGTCGGCATCAGGGGCGCGTTCTTTTTGCTTTTCTTGTTTTCGTGCTTGGGCATGCTGTTCCTCCTTTATGAGGCGCGGAATGGGAAACGTTGAGATACTGCTCTCATTATACCATATCATGGCCTGTTTCGCATCAAAAAAGCAAAATAGACAGGCCGACTGAATATAAGACGAAGGGAGGGGTTCGATGACTGCCGGTCAATTGAAAAAATTTGAAAAACGTCTGCGCAGAAGACGCAGAATGCGACGGTTGCTTCTGCTGGCGCTGCTCCTGCTGGTTTGCTTTTTGCTGGCGGACCGAAATTTCAAGCCGTTGATTTTCTCACTTGCCGAAGCGCGCTCGGCGGCCATGGCCTCACAGGCCCTCTATGGCGCTGTGGCGGAAGCGGTCGGCGACGGCGTGGGTTATGAGGATCTGATGCAGGTGCGCATGGACGAAAAGGGACAGGTGGCGCTGCTTTCGGCCAACACCATGCGCATGAATATGCTGGCAGATAAGGCGGGTGAGGCGGCGCTGGCGCGTCTGAATTCCATGAGCAGCGAGCAGGTCAGCGTTCCGCTTGGCGCGGCGCTGGGTCTTACGATCCTGGCGGGACGAGGCCCGGGTATTCCCGTGTCCATCGTGCCGGTTGGCTCCATC
>CAZACG010000261.1:0-2994 GCA_964483645.1 uncultured Oscillospiraceae bacterium
CTGTCAAACCACGGGGTATCAAACGTCGTGCGCTTTCCGCAGGATGGACAGGCAATGCCCATGAGCTGTTCGTCGCACAGCGCGTCCGTCTGGTAGACGTGACGCGTGGGGATGGATTTGAGCACAGAAGCGGCAATCCGCTTTTCGCGGCTGAGCACCCCGCAAAGCTGCTCACGCTTGTCCGATTCCATCGCGTTCACGGCCTCGTCGATCACCGGAAGCATCGCAGCGGTGCATTGAGCGTCATACACCGCCCGGTGCGCAGGCACGTCGGGCGACAGATTCATCTTCTCCAGCGCGGCGTGCAGATTCATCTGCTGATGCACAGAGCCCAAACACGCACCGCCAAAGACCAGCTGCGCATCAATCGGCGGCTCAAAGGGCATGGGCGTCATAAAGAACGCCGCATTGCGCTTTAAGACAGGGTAATCGTCGCGTCCCCATGTAACCAGCTGCGCATCCTCGCCGCACCATTCCACAAACGCGCCGAAGACGTCCGAAAAGGAGCCGCCACGGGAGAGCTCCGCCTCGGTGATGCCTGTGACGGAGCGAATATGCTTATCCAGCTTTTTATAGAGTCTGGGCTGAATCAGCGCGCTGAAGGTGTCCACCACCCGGTACGCCCTGTCGACGCGACACGCGCCGATTTCAATGATCTCGTGCGGCATGCGGTGATTGGGCGTATAGCTGCTCTGGTTCCACTCCAGATCGAATACGATAATATGTCGGGTAGACTGATCTGCCAAAGAAAACATGTTCCACATCCTGACCTAAGTTGCTGTCGTCTATTGTACAGCAACTGCGCGGATTTTCATAGAGGAAAAACCACCAACTTCCGATTTCCGCCTCTGTGATACGCCGACGCGCGCATAATCGGTTGAATTCGAGCGCACTTTTTGATATGATAGCCTTATCGCCACAGCGCATCACATCAGGTTCATACTGCGCCAGATCCCATCGAGCCATGAGGAACTCCCCCCGTCAGGTGACGCTTCGCTCCCTGACGATTTTGATCAAAATCGCTTCGCAATGGAGTACGATGCGGGATTTCATCCCCCAATCTCCCAGCCTGGGGGACATTGTCCCCAGACCCCTTCTTTGCTTCGCACGGATAGCTCGTTTTGATCTGAGATGCATATGAGAATAGGATAAGAGGTTATGTCATGAACATCTTTGATATCCTCGGCCCCGTTATGGTCGGCCCGAGCAGCTCGCATACCGCAGGCGCAGTCCGCATCGGACGCATTGCCAGAAGGCTTTTAGGCGAAGCACCCGTGCGCGCGCAAATCGGCCTGTGCGGTTCATTCGCCATGACGGGTCAAGGGCACGGTACGGATCGCGCGCTGGTCGCCGGGCTTTTGGGCATGCTTCCGGACGATGAGCGCATCGCCGCGAGCTTTGACTTGGCCAAGGAAAACGGGCTGGACTTTTCCTTTTATCGCGCCGCGCTTTCCGGCGAACATCCCAATACCGCCAAGCTCGATCTGACCGGCAAAAGCGGCGCGGAGCTATCCATTCTGGCCTCCTCTCTGGGCGGCGGACGGATCATGGTGGTGGAAATGAACGGCATGCGCATCAGCTTTTCCGGCGATCTGCCCACGCTCATCATTCAGAACCGCGACCAGCCCGGACATGTAAGCACCGTGGCAACCGAGCTCGCCGGACAGAACGTGAATATCGCCACGCTGAATCTCTACCGTGACCATCCCGGCGGAAACGCCGTCATGATCATTGAGACGGACAAGGCAGTGCCGTCCCGGAGCATTGCACAGCTGGAAAAAACCGAAGGTATCCACCGCGTCATCTTCGTGGACGCAGAAAGGGCGATCTGATATGGCGATTGATTCCCTCGAATTTCTCATGCAGGCCGGCGAGGAGTGCGACCTCTTTGAAGTCATTTTGCAAAGCGACTGCATCGAGCGCGGCGCAAGCCGCGAGGATTCTCTCGCGCGCATGAATGCGCTCTATGCCGCCATGAAGAACGCGCGCGCGGGCTACGATCCCGCGCTGCGCTCGCGCAGCGGAATGGTCGGCGGCGACGGCGCGAGGATGCGCGAGTATGTGAGCGCAGGCAGGACCATCTGCGGAGAATACATCGGCAGCGTGATTGCGCAGGCGCTTGAAATGGGCGAGAGCAACGCTTGCATGAAGTGCATCGTCGCCGCGCCCACGGCCGGCAGTTGCGGTGTGCTTCCTGCCGTGCTGCTGCCCTATCAGAAGCGGGAAGGGCTTTCGGACGAGGCCATGGTGCGCGCGCTGTATATCGCGGGCGCAGTCGGTCAGGTGATCGCCGCAAAGGCCTCCATCGCAGGCGCTGCGGGCGGCTGCCAGGCGGAAATCGGCACGGCCGGCGCCATGAGCGCAGCGGCGCTGTGTTATCTGGCCGGGGGCAGCGCGCAAGCCGTATGCCATGCGGCAGCCATCGCCATCAAGAGCTTGCTCGGCCTTGTCTGCGACCCCATTGCGGGGCTAGTGGAGGTCCCCTGCGTCAAGCGCAACGCAGCCGGCGCAATGATTGCCATGTCCAGCGCGGACATGGCGCTGGCCGGCATTCGCTCCGCCGTGCCGCCGGACGAGGTCGTGCTCGCCATGCGCGACGTTGGCGATAAGATGGACGTTTCCCTGCGCGAAACCGGCGTGGGCGGCGTAGCCGGAACGCCGTTTGGACAGAGGATGAGCGAGCGGATGTCGGAGACGTAAACCGGGACAATCTGTGCGGCTTGAGCGCTTCCCTGACTTCGCGCTCAGGCTTGGATTGACACATTTTCACGACGGTGCTATAGTATCAGCATGAGGTCTGCATCAGCAGACGGGAAAGGAACTTTTATGATGATTGTTTACGAGGTCGCTTTCGGCTAACTGAATATGGGCGTTTCATGGAGCGGAGGCGTTGACCTCCTGTTTTCGTGCACCGTCATGAAGTAACTTTCGAATAGGTGGTCGCCGCAGAATGCAGCTATACGCGAGAGCTGCTTTGCTGCGGCTTTTTTGTAC
>CAZACG010000262.1:0-2991 GCA_964483645.1 uncultured Oscillospiraceae bacterium
GTGCGTATGCGCACCGTGCGCGGCGCGCCGCAGAGTTGAGCCAGCAGCGCATCCATGGCTTGCACGGCTTGAAGGATTTGCCCAATCTGTTCGTCAACCGCCCTGCCTTCATGCGCAGCCATCAGTGCCATCTGAGCCGCGCCCGCTACGCTGCACATCGGCGTGCGCAAATCATGCGCCAGCATCGCCAGCGTATCGCCGCCAAACGTCTTCGATTCTCTCCTGTCGTTTTCCCTCACGCTTTCATCCCCCTTGTCTGCTCTCATTTTATGCTTTTTTCGGAAAATTATGCTTTCTTTGTTAATTTTATTACCATTTATTCGCAATTTCTTGCAAATTCGTCACAATTTGTGTTTTTCATGCCCTTTCGACAGACTTTGCTCTTTCTTCTGCGAAAATTCGCGCGACCCCGCCTTGCCATTTTCCGGAAACCTTGTGTAGAAAGCGTCGACAAGCGAATGCCAGACACTTCGCGAAGCAATTTCCCGAAGGATCACGGAAGATCTGCGTGCTTAAAGCTCTGTCCAACCGCCCCACTTAAGGGCTTTTCGGTCGCCCTTTAAAAACCCTCAGGCGCATATTCTTCGCTCGCCCCTCATCCGAAACGTCTTTTCATTGCGCATCCACTTCGCACGCTGCACGCCGCTATTCGCATTTCCTATACATTAAAAAAGAGCTGTCAGGTTCAAACCTAACGCTCTAAGAAGAAGCAATTCCAAGGATATCGGGCTTTTCGGTGGTTCCTCGAAAGTCCTTGTCCTCAAAGCACTTCTTGTTTCCCAAAGTCAATGGTTTTGATCCTGACAAACTCTTTCCTATTCAGTTACACGCGCTCAGTCATCCTGCTTCGCGCCAATGACCGCCTTAATACGGCGCACTCCGGCAGAGGAGGATTCCTCCTTCTGGATCTTGAAGCTGACCAGCTCGCCCGTATGGCTGGCATGCGGGCCGCCGCAGATCTCCTTGGAGTATTCGCCCATGGTATACATGCGAACCTGCTCGCCGTACTTGCTCTCAAACAGACCAATCGCGCCCTCGGCCTTGGCGGCCTCAACCGTGGTTTCCTTCATCTCAACCGGAACGTCTGCGGCAATCCACTCATTGACCAGCGCTTCAACCTGCGCAAGCTCCTCCTTGGTCACCTTCCGACCGAACTTGAAGTCAAAGCGCAGACGCTCGGCGGTGATATTGGAGCCCTTCTGTGCAACCTCGTCGCCCAGCACGCGGCGCAACGCAGCCTGAAGCAAATGAGTAGCGGTATGCAGACGCGCGGTCTGCGCGCTATGATCGGCCAAGCCGCCCTTGAAGCGCTGCTCCGCACCCGCCTGCGAGCTCTTCTGATGCTCGGCAAAATGCTTGGCAAAGCCTTCTCGATCGACAGTAAGTCCATGCTCGGCAGCCAGTTCCAGCGTCATCTCAATCGGGAAGCCATACGTTGCATAAAGGTTAAAGGCATGCGCGCCGTCAATCTCCTTATTCTCACCCATACGGGAAACGAGCTTATCAAACTCGCGCTCGCCCTGCTTAAGCGTGCGGGCAAAGCGGTTCTCCTCCAGCTTGAACTGCTCAAGGACAAACGCCTCGTTCTGCTTGAGCTCCGGATAAACCTCGGCATACTGCTCGATGATGACCTTGGCAATCTCACTGGTGAAGCCCTCGCCCATGCCCAGCTCCATGCCATAGCGAACAGCACGGCGAATCAGTCGGCGCAGCACATAGCCCTGGTCGACATTGCTCGGGCTCACGCCGCGCGGATCGCCCATGATGAAGGTAGAGGTACGCAGATGATCGGCGACAATACGGAACGCCTTGGTTACCGCGTCGCTCTCGCCGTACTGCTTGCCGGACAACTCGGAAATCTTGGCGAGGATTCCTGCAAAAGCGTCGGTTTCATAGACGGTCTTGCAGCCATTGAGCGTGCAGATGGTGCGCTCAAGACCCATGCCGGTGTCCACATTCTTCTTCTCCATCGGCACATACTGGCCCTCTGCGTTCTTGTTATACTGCATGAACACGTCGTTCCAGATCTCCAAGAAGCGTCCACAGCCGCAGGCCGGGGAGCAATTCGGGCCGCAGGGCGGCTGATCCTTGATGATAAACATCTCGGTATCCGGGCCGCAAGGACCGGTCTGTCCCGCCGGGCCCCACCAGTTATGCTCGCGGGGAAGGAAATAAATATTCTCCGACTTCACGCCGCATTCCATCCAATAACCAGCGGCTTCCTCGTCGCGCGGAATGTCGCCCTCGCCCTCAAAGACGGTAAAAGCCAGCTTATCCTTGTCAATGCCGAGGTATTCCGGGCTGGTCAGGAACTCCCAGCTCCAAGAGATCATATCCTTCTTGAAGTAATCGCCCAAGGACCAGTTGCCCAGCATTTCAAAGAAGGTCAGATGGGATGCGTCGCCAACCTCGTCGATATCGCCGGTGCGGATACACTTCTGCACGTCGGTCAGGCGGGTTCCGGCCGGGTGCTTGCTGCCCAGCAGATAGGGAACCAGTGGATGCATGCCCGCCGTCGTAAAGAGCACAGTCGGATCATTCTCCGGGATAACGGAGGCACTTGGAATTACCGCATGGCCCTTGCTCTTAAAGAAATTCAGCCACATGGAACGCAGCTCGCCGGAAGTCATTTTCTTCATGTTTCTTCTTTCTCTCCTTTTCATCACGCGTTCAGCTGCCACACGCTTCCAAGCGGCTAAGCCGTTCTTTCAAGGAAAGCGCATCTTTGCCTGCGCCGATTTAACGCGTAAATATAAAAAACGCCTGTCGTCCGGGGACGAACAGACGCGATTCGCGGTACCACTCCGGTTGACACCTCCCGTAGGAAACGTCCTCTCTCCTCCTTAACGCGGAAACACGCCCGGCTCATCGTCGGGAGCTAAGCGGAGGGCTGCCGAAATTCCGCCTGCGCCGGGCTCACACCCTCCCCGGCTCGCTTGGACAGACCGCCAAATTCCGCTCTTTCCGCATCATCGCTTTTCATATCAGATT
>CAZACG010000263.1:0-2985 GCA_964483645.1 uncultured Oscillospiraceae bacterium
TCAGCGGCGTGCGCGCCTCGTCGATGAGGATGGAGTCCACCTCGTCCACGATGGCAAAGTGATGGCCGCGCTGCACCATGTTCTTCTGATAGATCACCATGTTGTCGCGCAGATAGTCAAAGCCCATCTCGTTGTTGGTGCCGTAAGTGACATCGCACGCATAGGCGGCCTTGCGCTCCTCCTGCGTGAGATCATGCACAATCACGCCCACGCTCATGCCGAGGAAGCGGAAAATTCTGCCGATATCCTCGCCCTGAAACTTGGCCAGATAATCGTTGACGGTGACCACGTGTACGCCCTTGCCGGTCAAAGCGTTCAGATAAGCCGGCATGGTCGCGGTGAGCGTCTTGCCCTCGCCGGTCTTCATCTCCGCAATGCGTCCCTGATGCAGCACAATGCCGCCCATCATCTGCACGCGGAACTGGCGCTTGCCCATTACGCGGTAAGTCGCCTCGCGCACCACGGAAAACGCCTCGGGCAAAAGATCGTCAAGCGTCTCGCCCTTGGCAAGCCTCTCTTTGAATTCATCCGTCTTCGCGCGCAGCTGCGCATCGGTCAGCTTCTTATGTGCATCTTCAAAGGCGTCGATCTGATCGACGATCTTGTGAAGGCGTTTGATCTCTCCGGCGTTCGGGTCGAAGAGCTTGCTGAAAAAACCCATCTTTATCCTCCAAACCGCGGCGCACGCTCCATGCCCTGCCGGCAAATTTCCATACCCCGCTAATGATATATTGTATCATCATCGTCGGTTTTTAGCAACCTTTTGGCCTATAATTCAGCCATGGGTCACTGTACGCTGTCTCATGCAAGGTCCAAAGCGTCCCTTCCGAAGCAGTTTGCGTCACGGTGTTGCTTCGTGCTCGCCGCACGATGCTCTGCGCAATCTTTTGCAAAGTAAAAAAGCGAGGCTGTAGGATGAAGCTCTCCCCTTAGGGAAAGCCGCCATCCTACAGCCTCGCTTCATTGGACTCTGCTTGGTTCATTCCGTTTCATTCAGTCTTGCGCAACGATTTCCCAGAGCCGCTCAAGCTCCTCCGGGCTTGCATACTCAAGGACGATTTTTCCCTTCTTCTGCGTTCCCTGAAGGGATACCTTCAGCCCCGTATACGAGCGCAGGCGCTCGGTCAGCTCCTCATATTCCACCGGCAGAGGAGCGCTCTTTTTCTTTTCCTTCTTTTCAGGCGCCTCCTTGGCCGCAGCCTCGAGCTGGCGCACGGACCATCCGAATTGCAGCGTCTTGGCAAAGAGGTTCGCCTGCTGCTCGCGGCTTTCAATGCCCGCGAGCACGCGCGCATGACCGGCGGAAATCGTCCCTTCGATCACCGCGTTCTGTATGCGCTCGGGCAGCGTCAGCAATCGCAGCAGATTCGCAATCGCCGGGCGGCTGCGTCCAAGGCGCTCGGCGACAGCCTCCTGCGTCAGCGCGCATTCATCCATGAGCGCATGTACGCCCTGCGCCTCCTCAATGGGATTGAGATCCTCGCGCTGGATATTTTCAATCAGCGCGGCCTCCTGCCGCTTGATGTCGTCCCACTCGCGCACGATGGCCGGAATGGTCTCCAAGCCTGCGATACGCGAAGCGCGCCAGCGGCGCTCGCCCGCGATGATCGTATAGCGTCCCGCGTCGCGCGCCACGAGTATCGGAGAAATAACGCCGCTTTGACGGATGGAATCCGCCAGCGCCAGCAGCGCGTCGTCGTCAAAATGCTTGCGCGGCTGATTGCGATTGGGATCGATATCCCCAACGGGAATCTCCGCGACCGTATTGGCGCTGATGTTCGCCGAACCCGCCTTTTCGACGGATTCCACGGACTGCACAACCTCTTCCACATCCGGCAGGATCGCGCTCAGCCCCCTGCCAAGTCCCATTTTCTTCGCCATGTTTGCCTTTCTAAAGCAGGGCTTTTCCCCGCGTCCCCCGGTTCAGGGCCTTTTCAAGCACCCTGAGGGCGATCCCCTTCGGGCCAAAGTGACATTGTTCGGATCATTTCGGATCAATATTGCCGCTCCATCAGCGCGCCAGATATTCCTTGGCCAGCGCCTCGTAGCTCTGCGCGCCAAGCGAGCGGCTGTCGTAGAGATGGATGGGCAATCCATGGCTGGGCGCTTCGCCCAGACGCACATTGCGCGGAATGACGGTGTTATACACCTTGCCCCTGAACACCTTGCGCACCTCCTGCGCGACCTGAATGCCCAGATTCGTGCGCGCATCGAGCATGGTGAGCACAACGCCCTCGATGGAGAGCTTCCTGTTGATCTTCTGCACCTTCTGAATGGTGCTCATCAAAGCAGTTACGCCCTCCAGCGCATAGTATTCGCATTGAATCGGAATGAGCACGCCGTCGGCGGCGCACAGCGCGTTGAGCGTAATGAGCCCCAGCGAGGGCGGACAGTCGATAAAGATATCATCAAAGTCGTCCTTCGCCTGCTCCAGCGCCTGCGCGAGCACATGCTCACGCTTCTCCATGCCCGCCAGCTCGATTTCCGCGCCGGCAAGGCGAATATCCGCAGGAAGCACAAAGAGCGTCTTAACGTCCGTCTTGGCAAGCGCGCTTTTGAGCGGAACCTCCCCCGCCATGACCTCATAAATAGTCGGCGTGGATGCTTTGACGCGCACGCCGAGGCCGCTGGACGTGTTGCCCTGCGGATCCGCATCCACGACCAGCACGCGTCTGCCCTGCGCGGCGACGCATGCGGAGAGGTTGACGCTGGTGGTCGTCTTGCCGACGCCGCCCTTCTGATTGGTGATCGCAATGATTTTAGCCATGATAATCCTCAAGCTCCTTCCGCCGCCATCTCTTCCCCGAGCAGACGGCTTGGCTCTGCCGCGGGAATGCGGGCGGATAGGACGGTTATTTACTGAAGCTGCCCGTTTTCTTTGAGCACCTGCGTGATCCATTCGCGGTCAAAGTCCTCGATGGGGAAACGGGCGATAAGCTCGCGCATGGCGGCAAAGGAGCCCTCCCGGGAGAGATCAAAGAGCGC
>CAZACG010000264.1:0-2952 GCA_964483645.1 uncultured Oscillospiraceae bacterium
GCTCAATCAAATCATCGAGGGTGGTTTTGAACACAGAGTGCAGAGCCGCCGCGTGGTGGAGGTGCTGGAAAACGAAGGACGCGGGCTGAACCTGACATGGGAGGTGCGCGACGGAATTGAGCATCACTCCGGCAAGGAACGCCCTCAGACGCTGGAGGGCTGCTGCGTGCATCTGGCGGATCGCATTGCGTATATCAATCATGATATTGACGACGCGCTGCGCGCGGGCGTGCTTCGGGAGGAATGGCTGCCCAGGCATGCGATCAGGGTGCTGGGCGCTACGCATGGCGAGCGGATTGATACGATGATCCGCAGCGTGGTGCGCTATAGCGCGGGAAAAAACGAGGCGGCCATGGAGCCGTCCGTCTGGGATGCGCTTACCGAGCTTCGCAGCTTTATGTTTGAGCGCGTCTATTCGCGGGACTGGGCGGCGAACGAATGCCGAAAGACCCGGCATATCGTGACGGAGTTGGTCGGATATTATATGCAGTATCCCACGCAGATGCCCAATGAGTATCTGGAAATTGCTTACCGCGAGGGGACACAACGAGGCGTATGCGACTATGTAGCCTGCATGACGGATGCATATGCGGTAAAAACCTATCAAAAGCTGTTTATTCCGCCGTTTTTTGATGGAATTGGCTGAGAATCAGGATTTTGTGTCGAAGAAAATGCAGAATGCTTGCAGGAATGTGCGTTTGGGCGGCGAAAAAGAGTAGGACGGAAAAGGCGGTGACGGACGTTGGCGGGAAGATATCCTCAGGCTTGGCTGGAAGAGCTTCGCGAACGCGCCGACATTGTTTCGGTCGTCTCCAGATATGTACAGTTGAACCTCAAGGGCGGACGCTATTGGGGTCTATGTCCGTTTCACGGAGAAAAGACAGCCTCCTTTACCGTCAATCCGCAGCGACAGATGTATTACTGTTTTGGCTGTCATGCAGGCGGAAGCGCGATCACCTTCGTGATGGAAATGGAGCATATGGAGTTCCGCGACGCCGTGAAGCTGCTTGCGGAACAGGTGCATATGGATTTGCCCGAAATGATCGAGAGCAGGGATGATGCGCTTTCCCGAAGTGAAAAGGACAAGCTGTACGAGATCAATCGTCAGTGCGCGCGGTTCTTTCACGCGCAGCTGTGGAAGAAGGAAAACGCGCAGGTGCTTTCCTATCTCTATGATCGTGGGCTGGACGATGGAACGATTCGCGTGTTTGGCCTGGGGTCTACGCCGCCAAGGAGCGACGGCGCGACGCAGCATCTGCGCCAAATGGGCTTTACGGATGACGAAATGGTGCTTGCGGGCGTGAGCGTCAGGCGGGACGGACGCGTATATGATATGTTCCGTCAGCGCGCCATTTTCCCGATCATCGACGCCCAAGGACGCGTGCTGGGCTTTGGCGGGCGCGCTTTGGGTGATGCAAAGCCCAAATATCTGAATACGGGCGACACGCCGATTTTCAATAAGCGTCAGGGCGTATTTGCGGCCAATCTGCTGAAAAAGCAGCGTGGACTCAAGCGTGTGATTCTGGTGGAAGGCTATATGGATGTCATTGCGCTGACGCAGGCGGGCGTTCCGGGGGTATGCGCGACGTTGGGAACGGCGCTGACCCTTGAACAGGCCAGGCTGCTTAAGCGATATGCCCCGGAGATTTGGGTTTCCTATGACGGCGATGCGGCCGGTCAGCATGCCATTCTTCGCGCGCTGGATATTTTTGACGAGGAAGGCGTCGGCGCGCGCGTGCTCGATTTCCCGGGCGGGATGGATCCGGATGAATACATTCGTGCATATGGTCCGCAGGCCTTGGAGCAGCTTGAACCCGTGGATGCGACAAGCTACCGGCTCAAGCAGGAAATGGGCAATCACGATCTGTCCACACAGGAGGGGCGAACCAATTATGCCATCGCCTGCGCGAAGCATTTGGCGAAGGTCAAGGAGCCGGTGCAGCTGGAAAACTACATTCAGCGGCTGATGGTCACAACGGGCTTTACGCGCGAGGTGCTTCTGGCGCAGATCGGGCGAACGGAAATGATTCCGGAACAGAAGCGTTCCGTGTATCGTCATGCGGCTAAGCCGCTTGAAGAGAAGAACGAGGGCGCGGATATTGCGACGGTGCAGGCGGAGAAGCGGCTCTTGCAGCTCATCTGTGAGGGACGCGTGGAAGCCGGAACCGTTACGGCAGAGGATTTTATTACGCCGCAGCGCAGAGCGCTGGCAGAAAAACTGCTTTCGGGCATGACGCCCGCAGCAATCCTTGAGGATATCGAGGATGAGGAAGAACGTGCGCGCGCGGCAAGCGTATTGACCAAGGACAGCGGCGCACAGACGGATCAGGAGCTGACGATGACGGGCGATTGCCTGCGCGTGCTCCATAATAAGCGTATCGAAGCAAGGATTGCGGCGCTGACCGAGGAAGCGAAAAATCTTCAGGGCGAGGATAAGCGCAAGGTGCTTTTAAGGATACGGGAACTCAATTTGGAAAAACAGACGGCCGGAAGAAAGGAATGACTTCTTATGGCACTGACACGTGAACAGGCTCAGCAGAAGGTCAAGGAGATTCTTGATCTTGCGCGCAATGAGAAAAAGGCGATCTCTTATCAGGATGTCATGAACAAGCTCAGCGAGCTGGAAATAGATGCGGATGCGATTGACGCAGTTTTTGAAACGCTGGAAGCAGAGGGAATCAATGTTGTAAATGCTTCGGAGAAGGATGCGGTTGCGCTTGCGCCGGACATTGCCGAGCCGGAGCTAGATCTGTCTGTGCCTGAGGGAATCAGCATTGACGATCCGGTTCGCATGTACCTCAAGGAGATCGGCAAGGTACCCTTGCTGACGGCGGATGAGGAGATCGAAATCGCCAAGAAGATGCTTGAAGGCGGCGAAGAGGCTGAGGCAGCCAAGAAAAAGCTTGCCGAAGCGAATCTGCGTCTGGTGGTCTCCATCGCCAAGCGTTATGT
>CAZACG010000265.1:0-2947 GCA_964483645.1 uncultured Oscillospiraceae bacterium
GCTCGTAGCAGAAGTCCACGTCGATATCGGGCATGGAGACGCGCTCGGGGTTGAGGAATCGCTCAAAGAGAAGGCTGTACTTGAGCGGGTCAAGCTGAGTGATGTGCAGACAGTAGGCGACGATGGAGCCTGCGCCGGAGCCCCGCCCCGGGCCGACGACGATGCCCTGCGAGCGGGCGTAGCGGATAAAATCCCAGACGATGAGGAAGTAGTCGACGTATCCCATTTTGCTGATGACGCCGATTTCGTATTCCATGCGCTCGCGCGCTTCGTCGGTGACGGGCTTGTATAGCTCGGCAAGCCCTTGTTCGCACAGACGACGCAGCATCTGCTCGGCGTTTTCTCCGTTTTCGGTGGGGAAGCGGGGAAGCTTGGTTTCCCCGAACGTAAACTCCACCTGGCAGCGCTGCGCGATCTCCTCTGTGCGCGAGACGGCGTCCGGCCAAGCGGCAAAGAGCCTTCGCATGTCCTCTTCGCTCTTGACATAGAGCTCCTCGGTTTCCATACGCATGCGGCCCTCATCCTCGAGGGTCTTGCCCGTCTGAATGCACATGAGAACCTCCTGAGAGGCTGCATCCTCGCGCCTGAGATAATGGCAGTCGTTAGTGGCGACCAGCGGGATGCCTGTCTGCTCGCTGACGCGAATCAGCAAGGGAAGCGCGCGCTTTTCATCCTCAAGGCCATGATCCATGATCTCGATGAAATAATTGCCCTTGCCGAAGATGCTTTCCATTTCGCGCGCATGCGCGCATGCATCCTCAAAACGTCCATCAAGAAGAAGCCTGTCGAGCTTTCCGGAAAGGCATGCGCTCATGGCGATGAGCCCCTTGGAATGCCTGCGCAGACACTCCATGTCAACGCGCGGACGATAATAAAAGCCGCGCGTCCATCCCTCGGATACCAGCTTCGTCAGGTTTCGATAGCCCTCCTGATTTTCGCACAGAAGGATCAGATGGTTATAGCTGCGCATGCCGGAGGATGCGTTATGATCGTCCATATTTTCGCAGGTGTAGACCTCGCAGCCGATCACGGGATGAATGCCGAGCTTTTTGGCTTCCGAATAAAAATCGATCACGCCGTACATGACGCCGTGGTCCGTGATGGCGCAGGAGGTCATGCCCAGCTCCTTCACGCGCGCAAGCAGAGGAGAAATGCGGTTCGCGCCGTCGAGCAGGCTATATTCCGTATGCAGATGAAGATGTGCAAAGGCCATGGTAAACTCCTTTATTCCAAAGCAGAGGCGAAGTGGATCGTCGCCAGAATGGGCAGCACGGCGCTTTGCGCCATCTGCGTTTCAAAAGTGATTTGAATGTCCTCGTTCCATGTTTCATAGGTATACCAGAGCTCCTCGCCCTCGGGCGTGTCCACGCTCATCAGGTATTCGATAAAGGGTCGATCGCCGAATGTGCGCATGCGTACGTGAGTCGCGCCCGCGCTCATGTAATAGGAAACCACCTGCTGCTCTTCATAATCGGCGAGATTATCGCCGGATTCGTTTTCGTAGCAGAAGAGGTAAAGCTCCTCGCCCTCGGTATAGGCGCAGCCTGCGAACAGCGCGCTGCCGCCCTCGGCGTGGTTGTTGGTCGTGTAGTCGTTCAGGCTATAGCCCTCCGGCACGGTCAGGGAGAAGCCGTAGGCGGAAAAGTCGATGGTCTGCCCGCCTTGAAGCGGCGTGATGTGTTGCGTGTATGTGTCATAGGTGTAAAGCCCGAGTGCGATCACGCAGCCCAGTAAAAAGAAAGCGATCAGGCAGAGAATATAAAGAAGAATCGGTTTCTTATTCATAGCGCTCCTTATCTTGACGGCCCGTATACAAGCCTGTAATTGAAAGGGTTCATTCTATTGTACGGTTTTGGAGAGGACGTGTCAAGAAGCTGAAGGAGGAAGAAAAAGCTATTGATTGCAAGGCGGACGCAACTGTGTTAAAATACAACTGATTATGCAGATTACGCTGATGCACGAAAGGAGAGCGCCGCATGGCCTTTTGCCAGTTTGACGACAGCGCAGCGCTGTTTGATTCAACGCCCGTGGAGAACATGTTTATCACCGAATACATGCTTCGTGCGCCGGGTGACTTTGTCAAGGTGTACATTTACGGGTTGATGCTCTGCTATCATGCGTCGCCGCGCATGAGCTTGGCTTCTATGGCGCGGGATCTGGATTTGACCGAGGAGGATGTGGAGCGCGCGTTTAAATACTGGTCGCGCGACGGTCTTGTGCGCCGAACGGGGGATAATCCCGTAACCTACGCATTCTGCAATCTCAAGCAGCTCACCCTCACACGCGCACAGAATCCCGCGGAGCAGCTCTATAATCGGCATTTTATGGACGAGGTGGAGCGCATTTTGGGCGGCAAAGTGATTACGCCTTCGGATAACCAGATGATCTTTGACTGGATTGAAGTGCTGGAGCTTCCCGAAGAGGTTGTGCTCATGCTGCTGCAAACCGAAATGGAACGAAGCGGCGGACGCTTTTCCTTCCGAATCGCCGATAAGGTCGCGCAGGAATGGGCGCAGAGCGGCGTGAAGACGGTGGAGGATGTGGATAAGATTGTCATCCTCGGCCGCGAGCGCGAGCGTCAGCTTCGCCTTCTGTTGGGTAGATTGGGCCAGCGCAGAGCGCCCAGCGAGGATGAGAAGGCCATGTATCGCAGATGGATTGACGAATGGGGCTTTACGCCCGAGGCCGTGTCCGAGGCATGCCGCGAGACGACCAAGGGCACGCCGACGATGGCTTATCTGGACGGAATCCTGCTCAGACAGCATCAGCTTGGCCGGCATGAAGCGCAGGCGCTGGCCTCCGGCATGGAAAAGGAGCATGCCGAGCGCGACTTTGCGCGCGAGGTATATGCGGGACTCGGACGCACGGGCGTCACCCCTACGCAGGAGGATATGGCGCTCATTGAGAGCTGGCGGCAGACAGACAGCGAGGAGATGATTCTTCTGGC
>CAZACG010000266.1:0-2943 GCA_964483645.1 uncultured Oscillospiraceae bacterium
GCTTGTCCATGCCCTCCTGCTGCGCGCGCATCGTAATTCCGGCGATTCCGCCGCGTTTGAAGTCCTTCGCATCATAGCCAAGGCGCGTCAGCAGTGCCTTGGCCGCCGCATAGCTTTCCGGATGTACCGCCGTCGCATCCAGCGGATTCGGGCCATGAACGCGCAAGAAGCCTGCACACTGTTCAAAGGCTTTCGGCCCGAGCTTGGGGACCTTCTTGAGCTGCGCGCGCGAGCTGATGCCGTTTTCATCTCGATACGTAATAATGTTGTTAGCCAGCGTCTCGCCGATACCGGCGACATGCGTAAGCAGCTGCGCTGATGCCGTTTCCACGTCGACACCCACGCTGGATACACAGCTTTCCACAACGCCCGAAAGCGCGTTTTCCAGTTCTGCCTGCTTAAGATCATGCTGATACTGACCAACGCCGATAGCCTTGGGATCAATCTTGACCAGTTCAGAGAGCGGGTCCTGCATACGTCTTGCGATAGACACTGCGCTTCTGAGGGATACATCGTAATCCGGGAATTCCTTTGCCGCAAGCTTTGAAGCTGAATACACGCTCGCTCCGGCCTCGCTGACGATCATATACTGCACACCCGGCGCTTCGGGCAGGAGCGCGACAATGAATTGCTCGCTCTCGCGCGAAGCCGTTCCATTGCCGATGGCAATCGCCGTCACATGATGCCGCCTGATCATCGAAAGGATGAGCGCTTTAGCACGCTCCTTCTGCTGCTCCTGTCCGGGAATGGTAAAGTATCCCACGCCGGTTTCCAGCACACGCCCATTTTCATCGACCACCGCCAATTTGCAGCCTGTTCGAAAGCCGGGATCCACGCCCAGCGTCACACGTCCGCGGATCGGCGGCTGCATGAGCAGCTGGCGGAGGTTTTGTCCAAACAGACGAATGGCGCCCTCGTTCGCCCTGTCCGTCAGTTCTGCACGCATCTCGCGCTCAAGCGATGGCTCAATCAGCCGCTTCCAGCTATCGCGCGCCGCCTCCCGCACCACCTCGCAGCATGCGCTGGGCGGATTGATCACCGCTCGACAGATCGTCTGGTTCGCCAACGCCTCTTCAATTTCCACGGAAACCTTCAGATATTCCTCACGTTCTCCCCGATTGAGCGCCAGAATTCTGTGATCCGCCGCGCGCATCAAAGGCTCCTTGTAATCATAATACTGGCTGTATACGCTGTCCTCTTCCTTCGCCGCCACGCTGCGCAGCATGCCTATGCGTCTAACCAGCGCGCGCAAACTCGCGCGGATCGCTGCGTCGTCGCTGATCTGCTCGGCGATGATGTCCCGCGCAAGCGCCAAAGCCGTCTGCGCGTCGGAAACGCCCTTTTCCTCATTGATATACGCCTGCGCAAGCCTGAGCGGATCATCAACGCGCCTTTGCTCCATAATCGCTTGAGCTAGTGGCTCCACGCCCTTTTCCTTGGCAATCATCGCGCGCGTACGCCGCTTCTGCTTGTACGGCCGATACAGATCCTCCAGCTCTGCCAGCGTCGCAGCCTGTGCCAGCTTCTTCGTCAGCTCGTCCGTCATCTTTCCCTGCTCGGAAATTGCGCCCTCAATTTGCTCGCGGCGCTTATCAAGGCTGCGCAGATAGTCAAGCCGCTCACTGACTTCGCGCAACTTCTGATCATCCATGGCATTCGTGCGCTCCTTGCGATAACGCGCAATGAACGGAATGGTGCAGCCTTCATCGATCATCTGCACAATATTGGCAATAATCGTTTCGCTTACCGCAAATTCTGCGGCCAGCATCGCGTTAATGTTCATGCGTTTCGTTCCTTTCTCTTCCTGTACTGCGTCTAAACCGGCACACTGTTGGCTGCATCACCGATTACACGCTGTCAATCCCACTTTACGCAATCTCCTATGCGTCAAAAAATGCGGACGCTTTTCGTCCGCATCACGCTTTTACAGCTCAATGACATCCAGATCGTCCGGCACGAACACCTCGCCCGCATAGTGTGCGCGCGCTTCGGCGCTGTAGAGCGCCTTGCGCTGAGCATAATGCTTGTCCTCCGTGTGCCAAAGCACCAAATGAGGAATATCCAGCTGCTTAGCCAGCTTCGCGGCATCCGTCACCGTGCTGTGGTGCTTTTCGTAAGGCTTGAATCGATCCGCATGCGCCAGCATACAGAATGCCTCGCATAAAAGCCAATCGCTCCCCTGCACATAGCGCTCGCATACAGCATTATACGGTTCATCGCCCAGACAAGTCAACTTTCGGCCATTACGAAGCGTCGTCGTAAATCCAAACTGAAGCAGCTTCGTAGAATGGATGTCGAAAAACGTCACATCATATCCGCACAGCTTCGCAGTCATGCCGTCATGAATGTCGTGAAAGAGCACGCGCTCGCCGATGTACGCCAGAAACTTCTTTTGCAGCATCAATTCTGCAATCATCAGCAATCCCTCACGCACACTGGCATGACAGTAGATATGCAGCGCTCCTTCGTACTTGTCTGCCTTCATCATCGTCATGATTTTGCGCAGCACCCAAATCGCGCCGTTGAGATGATCCGGATGAGCATGCGTAATAAAGAAATCATGCACACTCTCAAACCCCAAACCGGCGTCCTCCATCTGGCGCAAAATGCCATTCCCGCCGCCTGCATCCACCAGCAATGTACCCGCCTCGTTCGTCATCGCAAAGCAGGTATTGTAGCAGCGGGTCGCCAACGCATAGCCTGTACCCAGTACATAGAGTTTTTCCATGTCTTACCTCAAAATCTCTCCGTTTTCAATCGCGGCGATCTGATCAATGCGCCGCTGATGACGTCCGCCTTCAAACGCCGTGGTCAGAAAGATCTCCGCGATCATTCTGGCCAGATCTGTTCCAACCACCCGCGCTCCCATAGCCAGCATGTTTGCGTCGTTGTGCATGCGGGTCATCTTCGCGCTATAGCAATCCGAACAGCAAGCGCAGCGGA
>CAZACG010000267.1:0-2938 GCA_964483645.1 uncultured Oscillospiraceae bacterium
GAATACAGGGTAGATAGATCACAAGCGCCGGCAGTATGCGCACGTCTCCCAGCCAGAGCGAGATGGGCTCTCGGAGAAGAAAGCAGAGTGCAGCCAGCGGAAGACCTGCGCCAAGGGCAAGAAGAATGCCGCAGCGAAGCACGAGCGTTTGCGCATCGCCTTTTCGCTGAGCGCACATGCGCGAGATTGCCGAGGGCAGACCGGAGACGACGGGCGTGATGAACAGCATTTGCGCGCTCTGCGCCAGCTCCACCAGCCCCATCGCCTGCGCGCCCAGCTCTCGCGAGAGCCAGATGCGCATGACAAAGCCGATTATGCGGACGACAAAGTGAGAAAGGCTCAAAAAGAGGGTCTGACGGATCATCGTGCGCATCTTCATAAAACCACCCCGGCCAAGGTATGCCGGGTTTACCCTGATTGAGAACGGAGGCGCATTGAATGTTTGATAAGTGGGATCATCGCTTTATGGAAATGGCGCGGCTTGTATCTGCGTGGGCCAGCTGCTATCAGGAGAGCAGGAAGGTCGGCGCGGTGATCGTCAAGGACAAGCGCGTGATGACCACGGGCTATAACGGCGCGCCGGCGGGGGTGAAGACCTGCGTGGAGCGGGGCGAATGCCTGCGCAAGAAGCTGGGGATTCCCTCCGGCACGCGGCATGAGATGTGCTATGCGGTGCATGCGGAGCAGAATGCGATTATTCAGGCGGCAAAGCTTGGCGTGAGCATCGAGGGCGCGACGCTCTACTGTACGCATCAGCCCTGCATTCTGTGCGCCAAAATGATTTGCAATTCCGGTATTATGCGTGTCGTGTACGGCGCGGGCTATCCCGATCCGTTTGCGCTGGAGATTTTCAAGGAAGCGGGCGTTGCGGTGGAATGCTATGGAAAAGCGGGCGAGGCTGAATGAGAGTAGCTGAAGCTGTTCAGATTCGCGGTTTGCGCGCAGAGGATTATGAAGTCGTTTATGCGCTTTGGCTTTCCTGCAAGGGCATGGGTCTTAACGATGTGGACGATTCCCGTGAGGGAATCGCACGTTATCTCGCCCGCAACCCGAACACCTGCTTTGCCGCGGAGAAAGACGGCGCGATTGTGGGCGTGATTCTGTCCGGACATGATGGGCGGCGCGGCTTCATCCATCACACGGCGGTTTCTCCCGATGCGCGCGGGCAGGGCATTGGCTCTGCGTTGGTGGAGCGCGCGCTGGGCGCGCTCGGGGGCGAGGGCATTTCCAAGGTTGCGCTCGTCGCGTTTGCGCATAACGAAGCCGGCAATGCGTTTTGGGAAAAGCAGGGCTTTACTGTGCGCGGCGATCTGGTGTATCGCAACAAAGCGCTGGTGCAGATGACGAGAATCGACACATGATGCGTGAAGGAAAGCGAGGATGTGCCGGATGACTTTTGAAAACCCCATGACTGCGCAGGTGGTGCAGGCTGTGCTGGAAGGCTACGGCATTGAGCCGGAGTTTCTTTGGAAGGCCTCGGAGAACGCTGCCTTTCGGCATAGGGACGATAAGCGATGGTTTGGCGTATTGCTCATGCATACGCCGTATCGGCGACTTGGTCTGACCTGTGAGGGAAGCACAGATGTTCTGGATGTGAAGTGCGATCCGCTGCTGATCGGTTCGCTGCTCGACGGAAGAGGGATTCTGCCGGGCTATCACATGAATAAGGAGTATTGGATTTCCGTTTTGCTCGACGGCAGCGTGCCGATGGAGAAGATTATTTTTCTGCTGGACGCAAGCTATGATATCACACTCAAAAAAGACAAAAAGAGAAGTAAAAAGCAATGAATATCAAAGACCTCGCACGCCGCCAAACGGTATGCGAGGCTTTTGAGATGGGCTGTTATGACTTGAAGAAGGAAAGTAAAATGTCCGTCGCCTCTTTCAGGCATGCGTCGTTTGCGGCAAGCACGGCCTGCGGGCCGGCGAATGTGACGCCGGTCTTGCATAGCGGCATGGTGAAATGTCCTCCGGCCTCTGTAATCAGCAGCGCGCCTGCGGCGAAATCCCATGGCTTCAGCTGAAGTTCGAAGAATGCATCCGTTCTGCCGCAGGCGACATTAGCCAGATCGACGGCGGCGGAACCGCTTCGGCGAATGTCGGCGGCGCGCCTGAGATAAGCAAGCGCAATGTCCATGCTCTTTTCGGCCAGCTCCGCATGGTAGGGCGAGGTGCCGAAGCCGACCAGCGCAGTATCCATGCCGCGGTCGGATACGTGAATGCGCTTGCCGTTCAGCGTAGCGCCCTTGCCGAGCTCCGCATAAAAAAGCTCGTCCGTGTAGGGCTGGTAGACGACGCCGATGGCAGGCATACGATTGCGCATCAGCGCAATGGAGACAGCTGAATATCTGTAATCGTGAATCAGATTTGTCGTGCCGTCGACAGGATCGATAATCCATGTCGGGCCGTCGCCGAGCATGTCGTTTTCCTTTTCCTCGCCGATCAGAGAAGAGCCGGGAAGCAGGGACGACAGCGCGTCGATCAGATCATCCTGTACAGCGCGGTCAACGGCGGTGACAAAATTGGCGTGTCCTTCCTTTTGCTCAATCCGGGAAACGCCGTGGCGCAGGATGATGTCGCCGGCATGTCTGGCGATGGCTTCGAGTTCTTTTTGCATGGGATATCTCCTTGATGGCGCAGCGCGCCATTTTTTCTTTTAACGGAATTCTACGGCACATCAAGCTAAATGTCAATGTCCTGTCACGGGGCAAATGCCGTTGACAAAGAAAAGCAGCGTCCTTATAATAAAAAGAAATGATGTATGCCGCCAGATGCGCGGCGGAGGATATATGGCAAAATACAAAGCATATGTGATGGCGCAGACGCTCGAGGAGGCGTATGCGCTCAATCAGAAAAAATCCTCGGTGATCGTAGCGGGCAATATGTGGCTGCGTATGTGCGGCATGAATAAGCAGACGGCCATTGATCTGTCCGCGCT
>CAZACG010000268.1:0-2930 GCA_964483645.1 uncultured Oscillospiraceae bacterium
GTGGCCGAGTGCGCTCAGCAGCTGGAGGAGCTTGAAAAGCTGGAGGAGCAGTACGCTGAGGAAATCAAAAAGCGCATGCAGGTCATCCCGCAGATCATCGACCCGAGCGTTCCTATCGGCAAGGACGACAGCGAGAATGTGGAAATTGAGCGCTTCGGCGAGCCGTTCACCCCGGATTTTGAGATTCCGTATCATGTGGAGATCATGGAAAAGCTCAACGGCATTGATATCGACGCCGCCCGCAAGACCTCCGGAAACGGCTTTTACTATCTCAAGGGCGACATCGCGCGTCTACACAGCGCATGCTTGTCCTATGCCCGTGATTTCATGATCGACCGCGGCTTCACCTATTGCATCCCGCCGTACATGATCCGTTCCGGCGTCGTGACGGGCGTGATGAGCTTTGCGGAAATGGAAAACATGATGTATAAGATCGAAGGTGAGGATCTTTACCTGATCGGCACGTCCGAGCATTCCATGATCGGCAAATTCATCGACACCATCCTCACCGAGGATGAACTGCCCCAGACACTGACCAGCTATTCTCCCTGCTTCCGCAAGGAAGTCGGCGCGCACGGCATCGAGGAGCGCGGCGTGTACCGCATCCATCAGTTTGAAAAGCAGGAGATGATCGTCGTTTGCAAGCCGGAGGATTCCATGGCATGGTACAACAGGCTCTGGCAGAATACGGTTGATTTCTTCCGCTCTCTGGATATTCCGGTGCGCACGCTGGAATGCTGCTCCGGCGATCTGGCGGATCTGAAGGTCAAGAGCTGCGATGTGGAGGCTTGGAGCCCGCGCCAGCAGAAGTATTTTGAGGTCGGCAGCTGCTCTACGCTCGGCGATGCGCAGGCTCGCCGCTTGCAGATTCGTGTCAAGGGCAAGGACGGCAGCAAGTATTTTGCGCATACCCTCAATAATACCTGTGTGGCTCCGCCGCGCATGCTGATCGCGTTCCTGGAAAATAACCTGAACGCCGATGGCTCTGTGCGCATCCCGGAGGCTCTGCGTCCGTACATGGGCGGCAAGGACGTCATTACTGCGGCAAAGTAAACGGATAGACAGGGGGCTGTCAAGCGAAGATCCCGGACATTTCAAGCAAAAACGAAGAATCTAAGCCCGATGGTTTAATAGGAGGGCCGGACTTGAGAGGGTCCATGATTCTTCGAAAAATTGCTTTTTGAAATGTTCAGTCTTCGCTTGAAAGCTCCCTGTTTGATATGGGCATATTGGATTATAGCTGAGGAGGTCAGGCGTATGATCATCTGTGACACGCATTGTGATACGCTCTATGTGCGCGCGCTTCAGCCGGAGCAGACGCCCTGCGTGACCATGGAAAACATGGTGCGCGGCGGCGTGAGTCTTCAAACCTGTACGCTTTTTGCGGGCAGCAAGGGGATGAGCGATCATCCGTATGAGAAGGCGATGGCCGAATATGCGGCCTTTGAGCGGCTTGCCGAGGATGAGGGCTGGACAAAGGTGTATTCGCCGCTGGAGGCGTGCTCGGGCGAGGTCAAAATTCTCCTGTCCATCGAGGGCGGCGAAATCTTCGAGGGCAGCACGCAGCGCGTGCAGGAGTTTTATGACCTCGGCGTGCGCATGGCGGCGCTGACATGGAACAATGAAAATGAAATAGGCTATCCTGCCAAGTATGGCTCTCGAGAGGGTATTAAGCCGCAGGGTTGGAAGATTTTGGAGAAGATGGCGGAATTGAAGATGGCGGCAGATACCAGCCACCTCAACGAGGCCGGATTCTGGGATCTCATTGACAAGCACAGCCAGCCGCCCATGGCGTCTCATTCCTGCGCAAAGGCGCTTAGAAACCATTTCCGCAATCTGTCGGACGAGCAAATTCGCGCCATGGCAGAGCGCGGCGGTTGGATCGGCGTGAACTTCTACCCGTGGTTCCTGCGCGACGACGGGAAAGCGAGCGTTTCGGATATTGCCGATCATATCGACCATATGTGTCAGCTTGGCGCAGAGCGGTGCGTGGGCTTTGGCAGTGATTTTGACGGCATTGAGGTCAGACCGACGGACTGTACGAGCCCGGCGGATATCCCCAAGATACTTGACGAGCTGCGCCGCAGGGGATATGGCGAGGACGCGCTTGAAGGCATCGCCGGAAGGAATTTCCTGGATTACTATAAGCGACTGGGATGGTAAATGGCATCGGATAAGGTCGAGCCGGGGAGGGCGTCACTCTCCTCACGATCATTGCACCTGCTTGCTCAAATCCGAATTTCATGGCTGTTTCCTTCTGAGTTGATTGCATACCGATTGTCTTCAATCACTTTGAGGCAGATGTTGAATGCGTTTTTGGTTGAAGGTTGCCCTGAAAGGAACAGCGCCGATGGCGTGAAGCGAGTGCGGATTTGGGCTGACGAAAGCCGTATGAACGAACAATAGCAACAATAATTTAAAAACGGCGTTTGAAATCTTGATTTTCATGTGATACAATATTCATACAACGAGTAGCAACGACTGCGTAAATCCAGTTGTTTGCTGCTCGTTTATTTTTTGAACAGGAGGATGGCCAAGTTATGAAGCGAGTGAAAGCAGCCTGTATCTGTCAGACTCTTCATTTCATGCTGAAGGAAGATATCGCACATGATTGGGCCGTAAAGCAAGTCGAACAGGAAGTAGAGCATTATAAAAAGCAGCTTGCACACAATCGCATCCGGCATAGGATTGTGGAAGAATCCACACAGAGCGACGGTTCGGTTGTAATCAAGATCATCAAGCAGTATAATTCCAGTCCTGTCGGCGATTACCTCGACTGACAACGACATAACAGCGTGTAGCCATACGGCGTAAATCCAGCGAACGCCACGGCTGCACGCTGTTTTTTGCGAAATAAACTGTTCTCAGATCAAAATGATCCATAGACGCGCAGCGAGCACAAAGCGGCTTCGCGATGAAAGGCCGTATTG
>CAZACG010000269.1:0-2913 GCA_964483645.1 uncultured Oscillospiraceae bacterium
CTTCAAAACGGATTTCTTTGTCCATAGAGCCAGCTTCAATTCCCATATAAGGCAGAGGTACCACATAGCTTTCCTTATCAAAGCAGACCTCCAAATAGCCATCAATGCTTTCGTATGTATGCTGGGAAATTCCTATAGAGCTTGATTTCTTTATATACAGGCAGTTGAACAGCTCCTGTGTAGAAGAACCTATATTGATATGAATCCTGCTATCATCCTCTTTCGAAGCCTCCAGCCAACCAATCAATTTCAAGCGTGCTTGAGTAATTTCATTAAAAGCGCTCCCAGCTACAGAAGCCACTTTTTCAGCAAGGATTCGCCTCGTTTCATTCCTATCCCTGATTTGCTGATTTTCAAGCTGTGTATTGACAGCAGTGGCTATTCCTGCGCCACCGCCTGCCAAACCACTGGCTAATCCGCCAAGAACTGCCCAGTCTTTTTCCTTCTCTTGCCTTCCTATTGTAGCCATGATATTTTCACGAGAAAAAGACTCGCCGGATTCTTCTATAGCTTTATAAAGCCGTTGGATTTCCTTCTCGCGCTGAACCGCTATTTTCTTTATTCCGAAATAGAACTGTCCATCGCGTGCTTGTTGATCCAGTTCAGTCAATGTGTAGGTGACGTATTGAATTCGCATAATGATTGCTCTCCTTTGCATCATGCTCCTGCTTATCTTCCACGCAAAAGCAAAAAAGCTTTGTATCGGCAGCACCGGCGCTGTTCCCTATCCTCCCTAGCTATTATCTTTCGGCTCCAAGGATCATCTTCAAGAAGCCGAGCACTTCCTGTTGACCCATGCAATCTGCATGCTTTGGGTGAGCGGATATTCCACCACCTGCTCGCCCTCCAGCTTCTCCTCGTGCATACAAATCGCCGTAATGCTGCTGTTTTCGTAGGTTTTATAGTAGTAAATCCCCTCATCCGCATCCATGCAGCAGCTATAGCGGGTCAGCTCAAATTCTCCATTGGGCGCAATCACGCTGCCGCGCGGCATCGCAACGGCGTCCAGAACATGGAAAAACTGCGCAACGGCGTCTTCCTCTCGCGGACAATCGGAATTCTGCAACAGAAAAGCCGCCTTGACAAAACGAGAAACCGGCGAGAAATCTCCGGGCAGCCCTATCGCGCCCATGCCGCGCCCAAAGGGCTTGAGTTCAAGCCTTTCACCAAAGTGATTTTCCGGGATCGCGTTGGTCAGTCCAAGGTATTGATTCAGATTGGTCATCTGAAAGTCAAACGGCGGATTGTTCGTCAGCACGCCCGCAGGATTGTCATAAATGTGCATACCGGAACGTGTGCATTCAATGACCGCCGAGCCAGTTTTGTCCGCAACATGCCAATGCAGCGGCGAGAGCGGCGTTTTCTCACTGAACGCCATACCAACCAGCTGCATAACGGAAAGCTGCTTTTTCGCCTCCTCAAGCGTCGCACAGCTTCCCAGCAAAGCCAGCGGAAGCTCATAGGGCGTGATATTGCGCTTCTGTGGATGAAGCCGGGGCGGATAGTACGCATTTTCCGGAAAATTGAGCCCCGCCATCGCCAATCCCTTTTCGTTGACCGCTTCAGCATAGAGCGGATAGCCATCCACCACCGTCGCCATGCCAATCATCGCATAATGCGTCTTGAGCTCTCCGCCACAGCGTAGCGCAATCGGATAGCGACGCGGCGTCACGGCGATTCGTTCGCCAAAGCCACACTCCAGATCCAAATTTCTTCCAAAGTAAAAATGCCCGCTATTCATCGCAATGCTGGTACACATAAGCGTTCCTCCGATTCCGTTTTTCTTATCATACCCCAAGTTTGCATTCAATAGCGGAGCAGATCGTTCCCGGTCAGTCTATTCGATGAAACATTTATTCCTCCGTTCGGGACTCTGCGGCATGAAAACGCTACGTCTGCCTTCCCTGCCGACGCATAATTTCCCTTCCCGCACGGAATGCTTCCTCGTGGAGGTGAGAGCATGAGTCCTAAAGAGCTGCTCTATATTGACGATGCCCTCGGGCATGAGAAGTTCCTGCTGACGCAATGTCAGGAAGCCATGGGCAAGCTGTCCGATCCTCAGCTGAAGAGCTGTGTACAGCAAATGGCCAACTGCCATCAGCAGATCTTCCATCAGTTCTATCACCTAGTGTAAGGAGGAACACACATGAACGATCAGGCCATTATGGAAAACCTTCTCCTGACCACAAAGGGCGTGTGCGACTTGTACATGCACGGAACCATCGAATCCAGCACACAGAATGTGCATCAGGCCTTTGACAGCGCGCTCAACGATAGTTTGGCCATGCAGGAGGACATCTATCAGAAAATGTCCTCCAAGGGCTGGTATCCGGCGCAGCAAGCCGACGCACAGCAAATCGCACAGATCAGGCAAAAATACGCGCAGCATTAAGCTCTCCATGCGCAAGACGCCCGCAGCAGCCAAGCATCAGGCTCTGCGGGCGTTCTTCATTCCCCTTGTATTCCGTATTACAGCTTTGCCGCCTCTGCCTTGAGCAGCTCCACCTTATCCGTATGCTCCCACGGCAGATCAATATCGGTACGACCGAAGTGTCCGAACGCCGCGGTCTGGCGATAGATCGGACGGCGCAAATCGAGCGCCTCAATGATCGCCGCCGGACGCAAATCAAAGCACTTATTCACCAGCTCGGCCAGCTTCTCATCGCTGATTACGCCCGTACCCTGCGTATCCACCAGCAAAGAAACAGGACGCGCCACACCGATCGCGTAGGCCAGCTCGATCTCGCAGCGCTTGGCCAAACCTGCGGCAACGAGGTTCTTGGCGACATAGCGGCCGGCATAGGCTGCGCTGCGGTCAACCTTCGTGGGATCCTTGCCGGAGAACGCGCCGCCGCCATGACGGGCATAGCCGCCATAGGTATCCACAATGATCTTGCGTCCGGTCAGTCCGGA
>CAZACG010000270.1:0-2908 GCA_964483645.1 uncultured Oscillospiraceae bacterium
AAAGCCATAGCCGCAGCTTACGATACTTCCATCTGCATTTTCGATCACGTCGCTGTATTTCTTGGGATATAATCCGCCCGGCTCGCGCTGCGTACCGTCTATATCCGCCAACTCTTTTTCCGTTCCATCCCGATTACGTCTGTACAAGCTTTGCAGGCCCTCAAACTGACGAATGGAGATTTCGCCCTTTGAAAGCTCAATCACGCCTTCCCATGCAGGCAGCTCGCCCATGGGCGTTCCATCCCGGCTATAAAGAAGAGGTACGGCGTAGCCCTCATGATCAATCTCCCAGTCGGCAGCCAGATAAACGCGATGATCATCGCTGAAGCCGCAAAACACATAGCAATCGTCCGTAGTCACACAGATAACGCCCCTGCCATCCTGAATTCGCTTGCGCGAGAGCAGCGTTCCGTCTTCGGAAAAGAGGAGCACCTCGTTGACCCACGCATCCTCCTCGTCCCCGCGCAGCACAACGGACACCGTGCCGTCCGCATGCACCACAGGCAGCGTCATGCGGTCTCTGTGTCCGTTGCGCGAGCAAAAGCTCCACAGCTCCCTGCCCAGTGCATCGACGCACATCAGCCATCCGGTACGTCCCTGCGAGGTACGTCTGGCAAGCGTTCCATCTATGGAGTCGGTGTAACCGGTCAGATAGAAGCGTCCGTCCGTACCGGCAGCGATTTCCGAGAGCACATCCGCGCCGCTTCCGCCAAATGCAAAGGTTTTCATCTCAGCCGACGCACCCAAGGCAAATTGCAAAAGCGCAATCGCCGCAAACAGGGCGCATATCTTCTTCATTTGTTTTCCCCTCTTCACTTAAACAGATCAAAGATCAGCGAATTGTCCGGGCTGCTGTCCGCTGTCTTAAGGCTGCGGGCGTACTGATAGTCCCTGCCGTCCACGCGATAGATGCAGCAGCTGTCCGTAGTCAGCTCCAGCGTCACCTGTTTCGCTGAATTCGGCTCGTTCAGCGTAAGGACAAGCTCCGCGCCGAACGGGCATCCCGCCACCTGATCGCCCAGATCATCGGCGCTAGTGAGCAGGGAAACAAGCTGTTTCTTCTTTTCCTCTCCATGCAGCACCGTTCTCTTGACATTTATGATCAAGTCCGCCTGCCAAAGCTCTTTAAGCATCTCCGGCTTAAACCACGTCTGATCCACCGTATCCGCAGGCGTCCTTTTGATCCAGCCGGACGCGCCGCGCAGGCTGACCACGAGCCAGTCGCCCTGATCGGCGATGATGGGCAGCGACACGCCGCCGTCAAGCAGACCGACACGCGGAGCCATGGTATCGGCATAGGCATATACCGCCGTCTGGCTGTCCGTCCGATAATACGCAGGGTCGATCACGATATAATCAGAGCGCACCCAGCCGGACTTCGAGCCGTCCGAATAGGCAGCTTCCGCCCAGCCGTCCCAGCTCTGGCCGGTCATCAGCGTGTCGCCGAAATGCAGCTTGTCGATCACCTTTCCGTCCCGCGCATCGCAGACGCTCAGGCGTTCGCAAAGGACAACTGCGCGCCTGGTTTCTCTTCACGTGAACGCGAGAAAACCTGCGTCAATGCCCTGCGCAGGGATCACCGCCGCAGACGCGCAGGCGGCCATGAACACAAGTGTCATACATACGATAAATATCCGTTTCATGCTTCTTCCCCTTTTCCCGGAATCCTGCTTCAAGCTCCGTCCTCATCTCGCTCCGGGCAGCGATACGCTGTCCTGCAAATACTTCAGATAGCTGCGCCAGATATACCCGGTCAACCCGTCACCGTCCTCATGCTCGCCGCTCGGCGTTACGCCTGCCTCTCCCGGCAATACGAGCACGCGCATCCATCCGCCATCTGACCCGCAGCTTTTGTCCAGCAGATACACCGTCGTTCCTTTGCTGAGCTTCGCCAGAGAAGGAGAGTCGATGCTGTCTTGCTTGCGCAGGTTCACCCAGTCGACATTGTCCACCTCCATTGGCATAGGATAGTACAGGGCGTCCTCCAGCGTCAGCGCACGAATCGAGGTCAGCCGCTCGGTATGCGCGTCCTGTCCGTAATACCATTCCTCCGGGTACGCCTCATCCCACAGGCGCAGGATCTGCGTGCCATGCATTTCAAGCAGCTCGCCGATCATCCCCTCTCCCGCGTCATAGATATCCGCGACGCTCTTGGGTGCAAGGCCGTATTTCCCTTCCCATTCATAGACGACCTCCGTGCTGTATCGGTATCCGTCCTGCACGCTTGAAAACACCCTGCGTTCCTGCGGATACAGCTCATAATTGCATAGCTCAAGCTGCTCCGCTTCACCTGAAAACGTCTTTTCCTTCGTATGCCAGGCAGGCTGCTCCATGACCTCTCGGAAGCGTCCCGCTTCTGTATCCCAGAGGGCTGCCGTGTAAAACACATTGCGCGCGCCCATAGCGGTTAGCAGCGTGAGATCCGGATAGCCGTCAAAGTTCATATCCTGCATGCACACCAGCGCCGCCGCGCCCTCGTAGTCAGGCGTTTCGTTTGACCAATAGGTGAGCTCCTGCGAAAGGCTGCCGTCCTGCGCCTGAATGGATACCTTGAGCAGGTTTCCGCGCGCCCGCGTTTCGTCGCGCACCCCCGTGTCGCTGACGCGAATATCCATCGCCGGAACGCTCTGATGAACTTGCCCGGTTGTCACAAAAGCTCCCTGCGTCGCTTGCGCGAGTTTTTTATCATCCGTCATTTTCGGTGCATCATCCGCCAGTGCACAGCAGCTGAGCAAAGTCCACAGCATCACCATCAACACAAAGCATTTCATCCAACTATCCTCCTGCACAGATTATCCGTTCTCAGCGCGCAAACCATGCGTCATACTATTCTCAAATAAAATTGATACTTTTTCAAATCAAATTGAGCCTTGAGGAACTCCCCCGTCAGGCCTCGCTTCGCTCCCTG
>CAZACG010000271.1:0-2906 GCA_964483645.1 uncultured Oscillospiraceae bacterium
CTGTTTTGGGAAGGCGTTGCTATGAATACCGTTTGGCTACCGTCCAAATCGGCCAAGGGACTTTGCCTTTGACCCAAATTCGCTTCGCGTTTATAGATCGTTTTGATCTGAGAACAGTATTAGATTCTTCGATGTGCAGAAGGCAACCTGTGGATTGAGCTGAATTAGCTTCATTTTGCCTGAGAACGCGTATGGGATGACGCCAAACGCGCTTGTTGACGCTGCGCCTTCATCGCGTATTTGCGTGAACGTTGCCGATGAGATGAAGGCGCTGCGTCAAATCGTTTGTTCAGGAGACTTTGGCGGCGAGCGGACAAGCTCTATGCTTGCGCTCCTTGATTGGTTGTTTCCATGATCGTATGAATCTGCTGCATATTGCGAGCGAAACGGCGAAACATATAAGCAGGTTGTCAGAACATGGAGGTATCAAAATGAGCAAACGCATCGGCAAGCGAACAGTTGCATTGTCCAATCAGCCCGGAATTCTCAGCTGGGCGAGCGTGGTTGGCCCCAAGGAGCACGAAGGGCCGTATGGCGAACAGTTTGATGCGGTGATCCCGGACGAATTCAATGGCGAGCAATCCTTTGAGGCGGCGGAACGCAGCATCTTGGAAATGGCAGTCAAGCTTTGCGCGCAACAG
The DNA here is from genome assembly GCA_964483645.1 of uncultured Oscillospiraceae bacterium. Taxonomy (GTDB): domain Bacteria; phylum Bacillota; class Clostridia; order Christensenellales; family Aristaeellaceae; genus Ventricola. Next base: position 642 of record CAZACG010000271.1, read on the forward strand.
GGCGGCTGTATGCTGTCCGATGTTCAGATGCTTCTGGCGGGTGATTTGCTCAATCAAATTATATCGGCGGGATTTGCGGCACGCAATTTGGAAATCCCGTTTTATGGGCTCTATGGCGCTTGCTCCACTATGTCAGAGTCGCTTTCTATAGGCGGCATGATTGCAGACGGCGGCTTTGCAGATCGAATGATCTGCGCAACATGCAGCCATTTCTGTACGGCAGAACGACAGTATCGCGCGCCGCTGGAATTGGGCAATCAGCGAACGCCGACGGCTCAATGGACGGTGACCGGCGCGGGTGCGGTGATGCTTTCCGGCGGCTTGGCGGCGAAGAGGGCCGGCGTCGTCCTCACGCATACCACCTGCGGCAAGGTGCTCGATTATGGGATTGCGGATCAGAATAATATGGGCGCGGCGATGGCTCCGGCTGCGGCTGATACGATTGAAGCGCATTTTAAGGATTTGTCCAGAGGCTTTGAAGATTATGATCTGGTTGTTACGGGGGATCTCGGACGTCTTGGACGGGACTTGCTCATTGAGCTGCTTGGCAAGAAGGGAATCAAGGTACAAGAGGAGAAGCTCTTTGATTGCGGCTGCGAGATTTTTGAAGTGCGGCAGGATACGCATTGTGGCGGAAGCGGCTGCGGCTGTGCGGCGAGCATGCTCTGCGCGCATATTCTGCCGAAGCTGGCCTGTGGTCAGCTTCGGCGCGTACTCTTTATGGCTACGGGTGCGCTCTTAAGCCCGACGACGACCATGCAGGGCGAGAGCATTCCGGGCGTGGCGCATGCCGTTGTACTGGAGCATAGGGAGGTGTGAGAATGGAGATTGCGGATATGCTGCTGATGGATGTAAAGGCTTTTGTGGTCGGCGGGATTCTTTGTGCCATCGGTCAGGTATTCATTTTGAAAACGCAGCTGACCAGTGCTCGGATACTGGTCGGCTATGTGACGGCGGGCGTAATTCTCGGCGCGCTGGGAATCTATAAACCCATCATTGATTTTGCCGGCGCAGGAGCGACGGTTCCGCTGACGGGCTTTGGCTATACGCTTGCGCATGGCGCGATAGAGGCGGCCAAGGAACAGGGTGTTCTTGGTGCTTTTACGGGCGGTGTAACTGCGGCGGCGGGTGGAATTGCCGCTGCGGTATTCTTTGGCTATATTGCGGCGCTGATCTTTAAACCGAAGATGAAAAGCTGACAAGATCCTTTTGCGATGAACGACTGTGGGACAATCGGATGGATAAACAGAAAGCTTTTTGAAAACCGACGCATTACTTTTTAAAACAGACCGCAAGCTGAATTGGACTTGCGGTCTGTTTTGTTTCGTGGAGGGCTGCGTAAAGCGGCGTGCAGTGAGCACGGAGCGGCACCATGATGCGGAATGCTTTGGAAGGGACGGCACGCTTTTTTGTGTAAGAACAAAATGCTTCTAAGCCAATCGTCAAACGAGCGAAAATGGACGAAAATGAAAGGAACCACAATCCTTTCTTGCTACTTTCTGCGCTTTCATGTATAATGCTTTCGATACAAAATCTTTGGAGCAATGAAGGGAGGCGTGCCTGTGCTTTCGGGTATGGAAGAAGAAATCTGCGCAAGATTATGTCTTGCATCCCATGCGGCATGGAATAAAGAGCTTCCGGCGCCCCTTCCGAGAATCGCTGTGCATAGCCTCATTGCCAGGGGCGCGTTGACAGGGCTTGTACTGCGGGAAAAGAGCGGCGTGAGCGCAAAGACGATTGATCGAGCCAGAGCGCTTTTGTCAAGGTCGGAGGCTGTGTACGGTGCGGTTGTGCGCTACGAAGAGATGGGCTATCATGTTCTGATTCCCGGTCAGGAGGCATGGCCGCGAAAGCTGCATGCGCTTGGAAATAAGATGCCGCTTTTTCTATTTGCAAAAGGAAACCTGAAGCTGCTTGAGCGCCAATTGGTAGCTGTGGCCGGAAGCCGCAGCATTGCGGATCAGACGAGGACGGAAGCTGAAAAGCTGGGAGGCCGACTTGCATGCGAGGGATATACGCTCGTCACGGGCGGCGCGATTGGCGTGGACACAGCTGCTCAGAACGGCATGTTCGAAATGGGCGGCAGTGCAATCCTGATCCCCGCATTTCCGGCAGAGGATATGCTGCGGAATCCTCGGACGCGAAGTGCGCTTGATGAGGGGCGGCTGCTCCTGCTGTGCGATACGCTGCCGGATAAGCATTTTTCGGCAGAAAAGGCGCTTGCGCGCAACCATACCATCTATGCGCTGGCAGACGCAGCGATTG
>CAZACG010000272.1:0-2902 GCA_964483645.1 uncultured Oscillospiraceae bacterium
AGGGAGCGAAGCGAACCCTGACGGGGGAGTTCCTCAAGGTCAATTTGATTTGAGAATAGTATAACATGACAAAAAGGGCCGTCAGGCGAATGCCGAACCTTTCAAAAAGCAGCTTTTGAAGAATCTTGGACGCTCTGAGCGCAGTCCCACGCACCGCCAAAGGTTTTCCCCTCAGGAAGCCTTCGGGCGCAGATTCTTCGTTTTTGCCTGAAATGTCCGAGCTGTTCGCTTGACAGCTCCTTCAATATCCGATTGCTTTCAATTACAGGAAGCAGCACATCGGATAATACATCATCCGACCGCCTCCGCAGCACATGCAGCAAAGCTCCAGCGCCATAATCGTGCAGCAGAGATTGCCCCGTCCAAACGTCTGTCGTCCATACTCCTCGCCGCGCTGTCCATACCATGCGCCGCCGCTTTGCAGCTGAGAGAGCAATTGCTGGTATTGACCGTTGCCCGGCTCCATATTCACCGCCTGCCGTGCATATTCCATGGCCTGCGCATTATTGCCGAGGCCATTGTGCGCCAGCGCACTGAGATAATACCAGCGAGCGCCGCGCTTGCCGGGCTCTACAGCGCCCAGCGCATTGAGCGCCTCGGCATAGTGACCGGTATTGATATAATGCATCGCAGCGCGCTGCTCGGTGGATGTCTCCTGCTCGCCGTACTGCCTGTTATACTGCTGATAGCCGCCATAGCCGTAGCCGCCGAAGAACGAAGCAAACGGATCCTCTCCATAGCCGCCCTGCTGACCGCCATAGCCGCCGTAGCCCGCAGACTGCCTCTGCTCGCCGTTATAGCCGCTGCCCGCGCGTGTGCCGCCGCCCTGCCGTCTGTGCATGATCTCCTCGTAGGCCTGCTGCACTTCCATAAATTTCTTCTCAGCCTGCGCAGCGTCCGGTTTGCCGACGTTGGCGTCAGGATGGTATTTTTTGCAGAGGGTGCGGTATGCTTTTTTCACCTCATCGTCCGAGGCCGTCCGTGAAACTCCGAGCACCTGATACGGATCTGTCATTGCTGCTTCTTCGCCTTTCTTCGCTCCGTTGCGTTTTCAAATCTCAGCCATATGCCTGAATACAGGATATTGCGCAGGATTTCCGCATCCTCAAGGATCGGCAGGCGCTCAAATGCGCGGCATGCGCGCGCCATCATATCCGAGAGCATCGCTTCGCAGTCCTGTGCAAACGTCTCGCTCTCTCGCCTCGCGATCAGAGGATTGTAATTCTTTTTTTCAATATCGCGCTCGATATCTTCATAGCAGTCGCACAGGTAGATGAACTTGCCCAAGTAAAACCCCAGCTCGCGCAAATCGCGCGCATACACATCCTCGTGCAGCACCAGAAGCTCGGCCATCATCTCGCCCGTCAGGTTTGCGGCGGCGTCCAGCGTCTGATCATTCTTTTCTTCGACCTCATGCAGCGCGCGCACATAGTTTTCCACAGCCTCTCGCTGTCTGGGCCATGCTTCGCCGGCTCGCCTTGCCGCCTTTTTCAGCAGCTCGCTCTCCATGAGCTTGTCCGCGCGGCGCTCATCCTCCCAGCCGTCGCGCAGATCATAATAAGAGACCAACGCGCTCAGATCGGCGCAGTAATTAAGCGCATCATTTGAGAGCACCAGCCGCTTTTCAATCGGATGAAATGCACAGCGCTTCATCTCGCTGTAGGTTTCCTCCTCATACAACGCAGTCAGAAGCAGGGCGACAAACGTCATTTCATAGCTCAGCGCCATGCGGCAAGCCTTGCCGCAGCGCTTGCCGATTGCACAGCAAAGTCCGCAGTAAAAACCTCGATAACGATCAAACTCGCGAAACTTCATCTCTTCCTTGCGGACAGTCATCACGCCAAGCATGCTCCGCCTCCTTTTTCCCTGTATGCTGCGCAGATTATACCATAGAGCGCAGCGTTCTGCCAAGAGAAAGGCGTTCAAATGTCGTTTGGCATGCTCCATCACCGCCGCAGAGGATCACTTTCGGCGCAGGGGCAGGGTGATAAAATAGATTACAGCAGCCGTCAGCACAACGGCAGCGCCCGCCGAGGTATTCAGATAATAGGACAAAATCAAACCTGTCACGCCCGACACGAGCGAAAAGAGCACGGACAGCCTCAGATACGCCGCTGCATTGCGCGCGACATTGCGCGAGGCCGCCGCAGGCAGAATCAGCATGGAATTAATCAGCATCACGCCAACCCAACGGAGCGAAACCATGACCGCAACGGCCACCAGGATCGTGAACGCGTATTCTGTCAGCTTCGCACGGACGCCGCGGCTTCGTGCCAGCGGCGCGTTGATGCTGGTCATCATCAGCGGGTTAAAAAGCAGCAGCCAGATGACGGTCGTCACCAAGAGCGTCACCAGCAACGACGCCAGATCTTCATGCGCAACCGAAAGCACGTCGCCAACCAAAACATTGGAATACTTGGCAAACGCCCCGCCGCGCGAGAGCACGACAAGGCCGAGCGCCACGGAGGTTGAAGAAAACACACTGATAATCGTATCCGCGCTCATGCGTGAATTCTGCTTGACAAACGTGATGAGCACGGCCCACAGGATGCCAAAGAGCAGCATCGAGGCCATCTGGCTCTGCCAGCCGAGCACCACGCCGATGGCTACGCCGGTCAGCGCGCTATGCCCCAGCGCGTCGGAAAAGAACGCCATCTTATTATCCACAGCCATCGTACCCAGCATGCCAAAGAGCGGCGCGATAAGCAGCATGGCCAGAAGCGCGTTTTTCATAAACGTGTAACGCAGGCACTCAAAGGGCAAGAGCGCGTCCATGATCGCATATACGGTTTCCATCACACACGTCCTCCCTTGGCAAAGAATACCTGCTCAAATTCAGGCGAATCAAACACCAGCTGCGGCGCGCCCTGCTTGATCACCGTACCCTGCATGAGCACAACGC
>CAZACG010000273.1:0-2893 GCA_964483645.1 uncultured Oscillospiraceae bacterium
AATACGGCCCTTCGCGCCCTCCTTGCCATACTTTTCCTCCAGCAGCTTCTTGAAGACACGGAAGGCGATGGCCGGCTCGGTGGTCGTGCCGGACTTGGAGATGACGTTGACGGAGAAATCGCGGTCGCCGATGATCTTGACGATATCGTTCAGATAGGACGAGGAGATGTTGTTGCCCACAAAGTAGACCTCCGGGATGCCCTTCTCGCGCACGCCGTTATACATCTGTCCCTTGCAGAACTCAATCGCCGCGCGAGCACCCAGATAGGAGCCGCCGATGCCGATGGCCACGAGCACATCGCTGTCGCTCTGAATCTTCTTGGCGGCCTTCTGAATGCGCGCAAACTCCTCCTTATCATAATCAACCGGCAGATCCAGCCAGCCAAGGAAATCGTTGCCCGCGCCCTTGTGGGAGAGCAGCATTTCATTGACGGTGTCCATCAGGGGCGCCATGTTATCCAGCTCGCGCTGCTCGACAAATCCCTTGAGGCCGGACATTTTCAGGTTCATAGCCATATTCTATCGCTCCTATTCTGCATCATACAAATCGATGATCAACCTCCTGCGTCCGCCGAAACAGGCGCAAGCCTTTGTCTATTATAAAACGTGCAGCTTTTCAATACAAGGCGTTTTGCCATTTTTTGACGCCTGTCAAAATGCACAAACTTTTCCGTCCATACGTAAACAGTCTGCTTTTCTCCCATCGCTCCGTCATGCCTTAGAAATCTGATTGAGCTTGGCATTGAGCGCAAGTAGCTGTTCCTTGGTCGCCTTCGTACCTCCCGCGCCCATCAGATTCGTCAGGCGAATCACGGTAAATCCGCCCATCATCTTCATCATCTCCGGCGACCGTGCAAAATCACCCATCATGTTCTTTCCGCCGGAGGACATCTGTCCAAGCAGCTCGCTCAGCAGCCGTTCACCCTGCGGATTGGCCATAATATCGCCCACCTTGTCATTGAGCGAGAAGCGTCCCTGAGGCGCGGTGATGTCAAACCAGTTGAGTACTGCGCCCTTTTCCTTCAGACGATAGGCTTCATTGAAGGTTTCTACCTTGCGCAGACGGCTCTCATCGGTGCATTCTCCGGCAACAGCCTTCAGCTCTGTTACGCCGCTGTTGGGCACGTCAAAATAGAAGAAATGCTCCGCGCTGCGCTTTTTACCCAAGCTTACGCCGTTGCAAAACAGCTCCACTTCCGGGAGATTGGAGTAAACGGTCACCCTCGTCAACGCCTCTACGCGATCAACATATCGCTTGCCACAGATATGGACAAACGGTTCGTCGGAAAGCCATGCCTTATAGGCATAGAAAGCATCTTTCTTATATTTGCGGTCAAAGGTGACCAAGCCTTTATGATTCTGACCATTCTCTCCGCCCTCGTTGCGGCTGTCCGCACCGAAATCAAACATATTCCACACATGCGTCGCCCACAGGTAGGGTCGGCTGAAGAGCTGACGGATGAGCTCCTCGTGATAGTACGCCTGATATTCCTCGGTATAATCGCCCTGCGTGGGATTGGAGGTATGCCAGTTGAGCGCCTCGCAGCCATACTCGCTCACGCCGACCGGAAGCTTCGGATATTGCGCATGGAACGCATCCAGCCACGGGCCGTTCATACTCGTATCGCCGCCATACCAGCCGAAATAATGGTTCCACGAAACCACATCCGGAATCTGAATATACTCCGCATCCGTGGGACACATGGAGACGATTGCCATGGTGGTCAGGCGGGTCTTGTCCATTTCATGGCAGAGCCGGTTGAGCGCGCGATGGTTTTCAATCATGCCCGGCGTCCCCGCGCCCTTCATGGTAATCTCATTGGACAGCCCCCATACGACGATGGACGCGTGATTGTAGTTCTGCACAATCAGCTCCTTCATCTGCGCAATCGTATTTTCTATGCCGCTGTCCACATGCTGAGAAATGTAGGGAATCTCCGCCCAAACCACCATACCGCGCTCGTCGCACAGATCATAGAAGTACTGATCGTGCTGATAATGCGCCAGACGGATGGTCGTCGCGCCCAGTTCGCAGATCAGATCCATGTCCTCTCTCTGATGCTCAGGCAACAGCGCATTGCCGACGCCCCAGCGATCCTGATGACGCGCTACGCCGCGCAGCGGATATTCCTCTCCGTTGAGGATGAAACCGCGTTCAGGGTCAATCTCATAGCTGCGGCAGCCAAAGCGCGTGCTCACGCAGTCGATCACCTCAGCCTTCTCGCACAGTTCTGCGGTGAAGGTGTACAGATAGGGATCCCTGCGTCCATGCCACAGATGCACATTCTCCAGTCTCATGCGCACGTTTGTCTGAGAGACCGGAACCTCCGTTTCGCTCACCGGCGTGCCGTCGGAAAGACTGATCCGGCAGCGCAGGGTCTGTCCCTCCTTCGTGTCGGTCAAAAACAGCTGCGCGTCAACCTCTGCATGCTTGCCCTCTACCTGCGCGGTCACCGCCAGTCCAGGGCCGCCGAAGGTCGTCAAATCAAAATGGCTCTCATCCACACCGATCAGGTTCACATCGCGATAAAGACCGCCGTAAAACGTAAAGTCTGCCATCTGCGGATATACACGGTCATTCGGGCTGTTGTCTACGGCGATAGCGATCAGCGTGCTCTTCTCAAGCGCATCCGTCACATCCACGCGCCAAGTCGAATAGCCGCCGTCGTGATGCATAAGCTTTTCGCCGCCGACATACACATCTGCGGAGGAATTCGCGCCGCAGATTTCCAGAAAAACCTTCTTCGTCGCAGGAATATCCTCGCGGGAAAGCTCCTTGACGTACCAGCAGATTCCGCGATAATAATCGTTGTCGCCATCCTGTCCGTCGATCGCGTTGTAGCTGTGCGGCAGATTGACCCAGTACGGCAAAGTCGGCATGCTTGCCGGATCA
>CAZACG010000274.1:0-2885 GCA_964483645.1 uncultured Oscillospiraceae bacterium
CTGGCTGCCCAAGGCGCACCCGGTTGCGCCGGCGCCTGCGTCCGCGCTGCTCTCTGGTATTTTGACCAAGTCCGGAATATTCGGCGTGATTGTGATCTCGGCGAATATCTTCCGCGAGGATCCGGCGTGGGGCAATCTGCTGCTCGTGCTGGCACTGGTCACCATGCTGGGCGGCGCTGTGCTGGCGGTGTTCGCCGTTAATCTCAAGCGCACGCTGGCCTGCTCCTCGATGAGCCAGATCGGCTTTATTCTCACGGGTATCGCCGTGAGCTGCCTGCTGGGCGAGGAGAATGTGCTGGCTGCGCGCGGCGCGCTGCTCTACATGCTCAACCATTCGCTCTTTAAGCTGATTCTCTTTATGGCGGCCGGCGTGGTTTATATGAACCTGCACAAGCTCAATCTCAATGACGTGCAGGGCTTTGGACGGGGAAAGCCCCTGCTGCACTTTGCATTTCTGATGGGCGCTGTGGGTTTGATGGGCGTGCCGCTGTTCTCGGGCTATGTTTCCAAGACGCTGATTCACGAGGGTATTGTGGAGTATGCTCAGCATTTGGCCGCGCATGGACATTCCGCGATTGCGTATACCGCCGCCGAGTGGATCTACCTCTTTTCCGGCGGACTGACCGGCGCATACATGATCAAGCTCTACATCTGTCTGTTCTGGAAGAGGAACGCTGCCGAGCAGGAGCACTATGACAGTCTGAATGGCAAGTACATGAGCGGACTTTCCGCGCTTGCGCTGACGGCGAGCGCCGTACTGGTGCCTGTGCTGGGCATTTGGCCGAATGCGACGATGGACACGATTGCGGATTTTGCCGGCGGCTTCCTGCATGCGGGAATGCCCGCGCATGCGGTGGAATACTTCTCGCTCACCAACCTCAAGGGCGCATGCATTTCTCTGTGCATCGGCGTTGTGGTCTATGCCTTTGTGATCCGCACGCTGCTGATGAAGCAGGGCGAAGAAAAGGCCACGAGCGTTTATCTGGATCGATGGCCGGCCCGGCTGGATGTGGAGGAGCGAATCTATCGCCCGCTCATCCAAGCACTGTTTGCAGTTGGAGGCGCAGTCGCCGCTTTGGGCAGCGAGCGCATTCTGGAAAAGCGCGTGATGAAGCCTATCCTTGTGTTCTTAGAAGGCGTAGGAACGCTTGCTGCGCGCTTGATCAGTGCGATTACGGATGGCTTAGCGCTGATGATCAGCCGGACCGTGCTCTCCATTCGTCAGGCCGCGCAGCATAAGAAGATCGGCAACTCGATGACCTTCCTCTTTGGCAAGGCTGCCGATGATATGGTCAGCAAGCTGAACCACACCGTGCTTCAGGAGCATCCACTCAAGCATCATTTTGTCGGATTGTTCGCAGGCACATGGGACGGCCTGATCGACGCGCTGCGTCAGATGACGCATACCATGAGCTACGGATTGATTCTCTTTGGCATTGGACTGTGTGTGACGCTGATGTATCTGCTGTTTTGACGAGTGAAATCAATATGAAAAAAACCGGGGTATTTGGCGATACTCCGGTTTTTGATTGAATCATGTTCTTCAAGCAGACCGAGCAGCGTGTCATACTGTTCTTGATCAAAACGATCCGTAAGCGCGAAGCGAATAGGAGGTCAAGGAGCGAAGTCCCTTGGCAGGTTTGGGCGGCAGCCTAACGGTTTCCATGGTGAAGCCATTTCCTAAAAGTAGTCAGGGAACGCTTCGCGCTCTGGCTGCCTGATCTGAGCTTGGGATGAGCGTGCTTATGAGAGCGAAGCGAGCGTATCATCAAGCGTCCTCTGCCATGCGTCAAAGTCCATGCTGGGGACATAGAAGGTTTCAAGCTCATCGTGCAGCTGCTTGGCTTGTGCCATGGCGGCAACGGCATTGCGCAGATGCATCTTGATGCCTACGCGGTTTTGCTCGAGCGCGCATTCATGACGGAGAAGATTGCTCTGCGGCACGCAGGCGGCAAAATCAAAGGTCAGCTCGGAGGTGAGCAGGTCGCTGGTGGTGACAAGTGTCTCAAGCGACGGGATACTCAGATGCAAAATCCTGCCGGGAACCATGGGCGATAGATGCTCTTCAACGGAATAGCCTGCGTTTTGCACGGCATGGCTAAGCTGGCGCAGCACGCCGGTCAGATCCATGGTGAAATGCGGTACAAGACGAATGACCCGCGGCAGCGCGTTTTCGGGAATCAAGCAAAGCTCGCCCTTCGGGGTGACAGCATCCGTGATGATAGGACGGACAGCGGCAGGTTCCTGCGCAGCAGCCTGATCGCCAAGTACGGACTGAACGAGCGCACGGGTCATACGCGCCATTTTCGCTTCGTCCAGACAGGAGGAGAGCAGACCTGCGTTGTCCAGCGCTAAGGCTCGCGCTGCGACGAGGGACGCACCGGCACGGCGCGAACAGGCGGCATGGTCGCTCATGCAGGCGCGAATCTGCGCAAGGCGCGGACGCATGGACGCTTCGTCAAGGTGCGCGCCCAGATTGATGATGCTGTCGCGCGCGCCGGGAATCGTCGGGTCAACCCTGTGAGGCGCTGTGCCGTCGAGAATGAGCAGGCCTGCATGGGGAATGGCGACAGCGTCAAGGCTGTCCGGATCGCCGGAGCAGAAATAGAGCGTGGACGGCTCCCCGTCCTTGCATAGCGCGGCGTGAACGCGGCGCATAAAGGTTGATTTGCCTACGCCGGGGCCGCCCTTGAGGATGAGCTTTCGGCGAAGAATGCGTTCGTCAAGCAGATGGTCAAAGCAGGAAATAAAGCCGTCAGGGCCCATCGCGCCCGGGAAAAGCGATCTGGATGCGCTCAACATGATCCCTCCATACGAAGCGCGGCTGACGAGCCGACGCTTTCTGATACGCCAGAGCATATGAAAAGCGCGCCCGATTTATACGG
>CAZACG010000275.1:0-2883 GCA_964483645.1 uncultured Oscillospiraceae bacterium
CTTTTTCTTCTTTTCCGCGCGCAAAGGAACCAGAAGCCATGTAATCCTTCATGATCTGGATGCCATCTTTATCCTTGAAGTTGATGCCAGCAACCTCATCAAAAGCGACACAGTCCCACAGACCTACCAGACCAACGGTCTTTCTGCCCATGTTGTAGAACAGGTTTGCTACGGTAGTTTGACCGCCGGAGACTAGAATGCTATTTGGGGAGATCTCTTTGAACAGATGGCTCTTACCGGTGCTGCGTGGTCCGAGCTCACACAAGTTAAAGTTGTTCTCTACCAGTGGCAGCATACGAGCCAACAGTAACCACTTTTCGCGCAGCTTCAAGGAATCAGGCTCCATGCCAATGGAACGGAGCATGACATCCATCCATTCTTCTTGGGTGAATGCCTTGCGGCCACGTTTCAGTTCATTGTTATCTACATGAGGCATCTGGATCGGCGTAAGCTTCATGATCTGAATCGGAGAGTCATCCTGTTTCTTTCGGTTCTTCGCCTTGAGGTCAGAATCGACAAACTCATCCATCGAATCTTCACTCTCATAAGAAAGCTGCACAATGCACCAGATACCACCGCAAAGCAATCGATCATACTTTTCTGGGTATTCATCAGCAATAGGAATTGCCTTGAGACCGAGGTTAGAAAACTCGGCCTCATAGCAGTCCTTTTTGATGTTCAGTTGAACGGTGATCTTATCGATAATGGTATAGCTGCCACGAGAACGCAGGAGAGACAGAATCTTCTGAGCCTCATCGGGACGCACGAAGTTGTCTGCCAGAATGCGCTTAACAGTCTGAACACCTTTCTCGATCACTGCGTCGTCGTCACTTGAACAATACTGGCCTAGCAAGAACTCAAGTACATAAACCGGTACATTGGCGCCTTCCTTGATTTTCTTGGTCAAATCCTTCCGGACGATCCTGCCATCGAAATTCTCACGCAGCTTCGCCTTGATAATCTCACGAGTGCTGGCCGCCTCATCAAACTGGGACATAATTGCGCCTCCTGTGAATTAAGAGAAGAAATCAAACTCGTCTACTGCAAACGCAATGTCAATACGGAATTCTTCCCTCTGAGGCATCATCAAGCCTTGCTCGTCGATGATGACAAGGTAGTAAGTCGCCGTATTGCTGTTACGTGTATCGTTGTAGGATAACGTGGAACGTTGTGAAATTCTTTGTGCAGAATATACAATCGGAAATCCTTGCTGTAATTACAACGGGGCATTTAGCAAGTTCAAATGTGCTTTTTTAAAAAGTCCACCCAACGATACCGCCGGATGGAACCATGCTATAATTGATTGCCGCTTGCAGATTTGCGCATTTCCTTCAAGTCTTCAACAGTATACACGCCGTCCGCCTTGCTATGCAGCATCCTGTGGCAATTCGGGCAGACGGGCACCAAATCCCGCAGTGCATCAACGACATATCATTGGCGACTACGTTCGAAGTGCGCTCCATGGTAAATTCAGCAATGGTAGGCAAATAGCGCATGCAAAACGAAAGCTGTATTGCAAAACGGTAACGCTGGATTGTATCAGTTTTCGAGTCATTCCACACGTCGGCGCAAGCTATATACCTGCTTGCTCCGATTTATTTTATAAGTCAGAGCACGCTCACACCGCTACTCCTCCTTTTCAAATCGCAAATGCTTCGCTGGTTTGCGATTTGATTTTTGTTCCGGGATCGGAAGCTGTAAGTTCTGTCTCGCCACTCGCACCAAAGCAAAAACATCCAAACCGAATCTTCCTTATGGAAGATGGGTTCGGATGTTTTGTATTTGGCTTTAATTTTTGAAAAACCTACTATAAAGAATATCTAATACTACGTTCAAATCCAATCAAGCCTTTAAGAATCCACCGTCAGGTGACGCTTCGCTTCCTGACTGCTCTTTATCGGCTTCGTCTTGGAGACCGTTGAGCTGCCGCCCAAGCCCGCCAAGAGACTTCGCCCCTTGACCCCATGTTTGCTTCGCGTCTATCCCTTCATTTTTATAGAAGAACAGAATTATTCCATATATGCGCCCTTCATGGCGCTGACGGCATGCTGCGTGTAGAGCTTGAGCAATCCCCGATCAAACCGATTCTGAAACTCCTTCCAGTTCGCCCTGCGCGCCGCAAGGAGAGCTTCTATCTCCTCCGGCGACTTCCGTTCGCCCTTCTCGCCCACGATATTGAGCGTTCTTCCCGTTACGTCAAGCTCAATGAGATCATCCTCCTCCACCAGCGCAATCGGGCCGCCGACCGCGGCCTCCGGGCTGACATGCCCGATGACCGGCCCGCGGGACGCGCCGGAGAAGCGACCGTCCGTAATCAGCGCAACACTCGCCGCCAGCGCCGGATCAGAGCAAATCGCCTCGCCGGTGTAGAACATTTCGGGCATGCCGCTGCCCCTTGGCCCCTCGTAACGGATGAACACCGCGTCGCCGGGGCAGATTTCTCCGTGAAGAATCGCGTCGATAGCCGCCTCCTCGCTGTCAAACGGTCTAGCGCGCAGCGTGGCGCGGAGCATGTTCCTCGGGCATGCGCTATGCTTGATCACGCAGCCCTCCGGCGCGAGATTTCCGCGCAGGATGGCAATGGCGCCGTCCGTGCCGATGGGTCGATCAAATGTGCGAATGATATCCGTCCGTTGAATCTTTCGCCCAAGCTGTCGGCTCTTTTCCTCCAGAATGGCATCGCAATGCGCGTAAAACCCGCTATGTTTGAGTTCCTCGAGATTCTCTCCAAGCGTTTTGCCCGTCACGGTCATCGCGTCCAGACAGAGCATTGACTTAATCTCCTCCATCACGCGCGGCACACCGCCCGCATAATAAAAATACTGCGCAGGCCAATCGCCGGCCGGACGAATATTGAGCAGATAATGTGCCCCTCGATGCATG
>CAZACG010000276.1:0-2873 GCA_964483645.1 uncultured Oscillospiraceae bacterium
GCAGACTGCGAAGCAATATCCCGATCTGCGTATGCTCGCCGATTTCCGCATGAACGACGAGCAGGATTTTTTCCATCAGCCCACCTCCAAATCTAATCCTTTGGGCAGGATGCCCGATCCGCTTGAGCATTATCCTTCGATGTCAAGCGTCTATGCGGCTTTTATAACGCATAGATTGAGACAATAAAGGGAAAAATGCTGAGAAATCCTGAAAAATCAGGATGAACTTCCGTGGATTTGGGATTGATCTTCGGTTTCGGACGTGCTATAATATAAGATAGCGTTTTGGTGTTTCCGGGACGTGGTGAATCAAAAATGCTGATGACTCATTATCATGACTATAATTCAGGAGGAGCAAAAGAACATGAGCACCACCGTAGAGAAGATTTCCAGCAACAAAGTGAAGCTGTCCTTTGACATTGACAGCGCTAAGTTTGACGAGGCGATGGGCAAGGCGTATCTCAAAGTTCGCAAGCAGGTGAACATCCCGGGCTTCCGCAAGGGTAAGGCGCCGCGCAAGCTGATTGAGAATATGTACGGCGAGGCCGTCTTCTATGACGAAGCGCTCGAGCTGATCTTTGATGAGGTCTATGGCCCGGCTGTGGAGGAGCACAAGATTGACGTTGTCGATCGTCCTGAGATCGACGTACAGGAGATTGGCGCGGGCAAGAACCTCAAGTTCACCTGCGAGGTATTTGTCAAGCCGGACGTGACCCTTGGTGAGTACAAGGGCGTTGTCGTCGCCAAGGAAACCACCGAGGTGACCGACGCGCAGGTTGACGCGAAGATCGAGGAGGAGCGCGCCAAGCAGGCGACCGAGGCCGAGGTTGAAGGCCGCGCTGTCGTCGAGGGCGACACCGTGAATCTTGATTATTCCGGTAGCGTGGACGGCGTTGCGTTCGCCGGCGGCACCGCCGAGGCGCAGACCCTCAAGATTGGCTCCCACAGCTTCATCCCTGGCTTTGAGGAGCAGATGGTCGGCATGAACATCGGCGAGGAGAAGGATCTTGAGGTGACCTTCCCGGAGCAGTATCATTCCGAGGAGCTCGCCGGAAAGGCCGCCGTGTTCCACGTGAAGGTCAACTCCATCACCGAGACGCAGCTGCCGGAGCTTGACGACGAGTTTGCCAAGGATATTTCCGAATTCGATACGCTCGATGAATACAAGGCCAGCATCCGCACCAAGCTGGAGGCAGAGGCTGCCGAGCGCGACAGCAACAATTACACCAATGCCGTCATCGAAAAGGTGCTTGAGAATGCTACCGTGGAAATCCCGGAAGCGATGATCGAGCGTCAGATTGATTCCATGATGCGCGATTTTGAGTATCGCCTGATGGGCCAGGGTCTCAAGCTGTCGGACTTCATGAAGTATACCGGTCAGGACGAGAAGGCTTTCCGCGCCGGATATCATGCGCAGGCCGAGAAGAGCGTGAAGGCGCACCTCGTGCTCGAGGCCATTGAGAAGGCCGAGGGTGTGGACGCGACCGAGGAGCAGGTTGACGCGCAGATCGCGCAGTTCGCTCCGCAGACTGGCAAGTCCGTGGAGGAGCTCAAGCAGAACCTCACCGAGGCAGACCGCGAGTATTTCAAGGCCGACGCCATCCGCGAGAACGCTATCAAGCTGCTCGTGGACAGCGCGAAGGCGGAGTGATTAAACAGAGGCCTTAAAGGAGGCGTCTAATATGCAGAGCAACTATTACTTTGAACCCAGCGTCATTGAAAAGACGCCTTACGGCGAGCGCTCTTATGACGTATATTCGAGGCTTCTCAAGGATCGCGTCGTGTTCCTGCGCGGCGAGGTCAACGAGGCGCTGGCCAACAGCATTGTTGCCCAGCTCCTCTTCCTTGAGATGGAGGACCCGGACGCCGAGATTTCCATGTATATCAACAGCCCCGGCGGCAGCGTGACCGACGGCATGGCGATCTTTGATACCATGCGCTACATCAAGCCCAAGATTCGTACCGTCTGCCTTGGCATGGCCGCCTCCATGGGCGCGTTCCTGCTGATGGCGGGCGAGCCGGGCATGCGTCTGGCCCTGCCCAACAGCGAGGTCATGATTCATCAGCCCAGCGGCGGCGCGAGCGGTCAGGCGACCGATGTGCAGCTGCATGCACAGTGGCTGCTGCGAACCAAGAACAAGATGAATGCCCTGATGAGCGAAATGACGAAGCAGCCGCTTGAACGCATCCAGAAGGATGTGGAGCGCGACTACTTTATGACCGCGCAGGAAGCGCTTGAGTATGGCATCATTGATGAAATCTATCAGCCGCGCGTCAAGTGAACGCAAGGCTTGGAAGCTTATATAAGGAAATAAGAAGTTTCTGAGGTGTTCAATGCCAAGAGATAAGGACGAAATCAGACAGCCGCGCGTGGCGCGCTGCTCCTTCTGTGACAAGACGCAGGATCAGGTGCGTCGCATTATCGCCGGCAATGGCGTGTATATCTGCGACGAGTGCATTGCGCTGTGCCAAGAGATCATCGCCGATGATCTGGGCGCTGCGCCCAACAGCGAGCCGGTGAGCCTGCCCAAGCCCATGGAGATCAAGGCGGTACTTGATGAGTATGTCGTCGGTCAGGAGCAGGCCAAGCGTGCGCTGGCGGTGGCTGTCTATAACCATTACAAGAGGATCAACGCGCCTAAAAAGCGCGGTGATGTGGAATTGCAAAAATCCAACATCGTCATGGTCGGACCGACCGGCTGCGGAAAGACCTTCCTTGCTCAGTCGCTGGCCAAGATTCTCAACGTGCCTTTTGCCATTGCGGATGCAACTAGTTTGACCGAAGCCGGTTATGTCGGCGAGGATGTGGCGAACATCCGTCTGCGTCTGATTCAGAATGCGGATTACGACATTCAGGCGGCGCAGCGTGGCAT
>CAZACG010000277.1:0-2841 GCA_964483645.1 uncultured Oscillospiraceae bacterium
CTTGAGGAGGACGCCGCGGCTGCAGCGGCGATGACTGAGGAGGAGCTCAAGGAATACGGTATGGTTGCTGTCTCTTTGGGCGATGGCTTCTCGGGCATCTTCAACGATCTCGGCGTGGATCACATCGTCGAGGGCGGTCAGACCATGAATCCAAGCATTGAGGATATTCTTGCGGCCATTGACAGCATAGCGGCAAAGACGGTCTTTGTGTTGCCCAACAACTCCAATGTGATTCTTGCTGCTTCTCAGGCGGCCGAGCTCTCCGAGCGAGAGGTCGTTGTTCTGCCGACGAAGAATGTGGCTATGGGAATCGGTGCGATTATCGCGTTTAATCCGGAGGCCGACGTGGAGGAGAACCGCGAAGCCATGACGGCTGCCGCCGAGCAGGTGAAGACCGGGCAGATCACCTTTGCTGTGCGCGATACGGTGTTTGAGGACAAGGAAATCAAGGAAGGCGACATCATCGGCATTCACAACGGACGCATTGAGTCCGTGGGCAGCAGTATTCACGACATTGCAATTGAGCTGACGCAGCATGTTGTGGAGGAGGGCGATTCTCTGATCACGATCTACTATGGTCAGGATACCAAAGAAGAGGATGCCAACGCGCTGTGCGAGGAAATCGCCGAGCTCTTTGGCGAGCTTGACGTCGAGGTACAGTATGGCGGACAGCCGCTGTATTATTATCTGATTTCTGCGGAATAAACGAAGCTCAAGGCCGCGTCCAAAGGGGCGCGGCTTTTGCCGTATGAAAAGGGGGATGCGCGTGAGAGCATTGTCGGAGATCAAGGGCTTTGGACCTAAGCGCCTTGAAGCATTGGCTAAGCGCGGCGTATGCTCCTCGCGCGAGCTGGTTGAGCGCCTGCCGACCGGGTATCGCGATACGACGAATCCGCTTTCGCCCGCGCAGATGACGGAAGGGGTTTCGGCCTGTTTTGAGGGCTTTGTCGTCGGTACGCCCGCGCTGCATAGAGTGCGCGGAATGCAATGGGTATCTGCGACAATTGGCGATGAATGCGGAAGGATTCGTTGCATGTGGTTTAATCAGCCGTGGATGAAGGATAAGCTTTCCGACAATCAGCATGTGACGCTCTATGGGCGCGCAACGAGCAAGAAGAACGGCCTTTTTGTGATCAATCCTTCCATGGAGGAGCCGGGCAGCATCATTCCCATATACGCGCAGATTCCGGGGGTTAGCCAGAAGCTGCTGCGCGATGCGGTCAAATGGCTGCTTGATGAATATGACGAGGAGGATGAACTGCCGCAGACGCTTTGTGCGCGGCTTGGCCTGATGAACCGGCGCGAAGCACTCGTTCAGGCGCATTTTCCAGAGAGTATGGAACTGCTCGCGTGCGCCAAGGAACGCTTGGCCTTTGAAGAGCTGCTACTTTATCAAGCGGCAGTTGCCGGCGCGGCAGGAGAGCGCCGGAAGACGACGCCGCTGTCTGTGGACGAAGCATGGCTTGAGGCGTTCTTTGCCGGTCTGCCTTATCAGCCGACGAAGGCGCAGCGGCGCGCATGCGGCGAGATTATGCAGGACTTGCAGGGGACGCGCGCTATGGCGCGCATGGTGCAGGGCGACGTGGGCTGCGGAAAAACGCTGATCGCGCTGTGCGCGCTGTATCTTTGCGTGAAAGCGGGAGGACAGGGCGCGCTGATGGCGCCGACGGAAATCTTGGCTGAGCAGCACCTGCAAAGCGCCAAGGAGACGCTTGGCGCGCTGGGCGTAACTTGCGGATTGGTGACGGGCAAGATGACGTCGGCGGAGCGCAGGCGGGCGCGAGAGGCCATCGCCTCCGGCGAATGGAACGTGGTGATCGGGACGCACGCGCTGATTTCCGAGGGCGTTGAATATGCCAATCTGCGACTGGTTGTCACCGACGAGCAGCATCGCTTCGGAGTGCGTCAGCGCACGATGTTGGAGGGGAAAGGCAATGCACCTCATGTCATGGTTATGAGCGCTACGCCCATTCCGAGAAGCCTGTCGCTGGTGCTTTACGGCGATTTGGATTTGTCCGTTGTCGACGAGCTTCCGCCGGGGCGAACGCCTGTGCTCACCCGCATTGTGCCGGAGGAAAAGCGGGAGGGAATGTACAGCTTTATTCGCGCACAGGCCGCCGAGGGGCGGCAGACCTATGTGGTCTGCCCACTTGTGGGCGAGGAGGAGGACGTTCAGGATCTTCCAAGCACCGGCAAAACCCAAAAGGAACTGCAAAAGCGACTGGCTCCGCTGCGCGTGGGCCTTGTACACGGTAGGATGAACAAGCGGGACAAGGAGGACGTTCTCGGCGAGTTTTACGCCGGGCAGCTTGATGTGCTGGTTGCCACAACGGTGATTGAAGTGGGTGTGAACGTGCCGAACGCAACCGTTATGGTGATTGAAGGCGCGGAGCGATTCGGCCTTGCACAGCTGCACCAGCTGCGCGGACGAGTGGGCAGAGGAAGCAAGCAAAGTTGGTGTTTTCTGATGGCTGAGCCTAACGATAGGCTTCGTACGCTGGTGCAGACAAACGACGGCTTTGCGGTGGCGCAGAAGGATCTGGAGCTGCGCGGCGCCGGCGAATTTTTCGGCACGCGTCAGCATGGAGAGCCCGCGATGCCCGCACTGATGCTCTCGGGAGATGGACGACTGGTTGCAAGAGCGAGGGAGGTTTTCCTTCAGCTTCGTGACGATCCGCTGCGAAAAGAGGAGCTTACGACTGTGATGTATTCTGCAAAGAGGCGCTACGACTGCACAGGCGGCGCGTTTGCCAGAAACTGATATTCATCTCAGATCCAAACGAGCTATCCGTGCGAAGCAAAGAAGGGGTCTGGGGACAAAGTCCCCAGGCTGGGGGTGGG
>CAZACG010000278.1:0-2832 GCA_964483645.1 uncultured Oscillospiraceae bacterium
GATGGAGCCGCCGCCGCCGGAGATCAGGACGGTCTTTCCCCGATAATATGCCTTCGTCCGCTCGTCCGTGAATTCCATCGGCTGACGGAAAAGCAGCTCCTCAATGTCAAACTCGCGCAGACTTCGCTTGCCGTTTTCCACCGTCTGCGTCAGCGGATAATCGTAGACCTTCAGCTTGCAGCCCGTCTGCTTGTACTGATCATAGAGCGCCTTCTTGCGCTCCGCCGGCATTTTGGGCAGCGCAAAGACGATCTCCTGCACAGGGAAGCTCATCAGCTTTTCCTGCGTCGCCTCGTCCTCGGACAGCACGTCGATGCCGTTGATCGTGCGCCCGATCTTCTCCTGATCAATGTCGATAAAGCAGCATGGTCTGTACGCCGAGCGCGGGTTTTTCGCCAGCTCCTCTGCCAGCATCACGCCCACGCGGCCCGCGCCGACGACGGCGATATTGATCTTGGGCGTAATCTGCTTCCCGCTGCCGGGCACTGCGGAGCGATCCTTGATATCGGTCAGCCCTGCGGTCAGCCTGCGCAGCCCTGAAACGAGACGGCTGCCCTTCACGCCGTTGGATTCATACAGATACTGATACACAAAGCGGATCGTCATGCTGCAAAGCAGATTAAGCGCAACAATGCTCAGCGTGCGGATAAACGTAATCTTATAGAGCTTGGGCAGCAGCAGCGTTTGAACGCCAAAGTAGCTGATTCCCGCCAGCGCATCCATGCAGATCATCTGCAAATACGCCAGCGTGCCGCCGTAGCGCCAAATCTGCCGGTATACGCCGCCGACCATGCGCCACGCGTATATGCTGGCCATGCCGAGCGCGGCCTGCGCAAGCTGCGCAGCGACCGGAAGCGGGTCGTCCGCGCTGGGATAGAACACAAGCATCAGCAAATCCACAAACAGCAGCAAAAGAAGATCGCATACCATCAGCCTGAGCTTATGGCTGTTGCGCTGCTCCGCCGCATGATTATCCTGCAACATCAATTGAACTTTCCCTTCGTTTTTATATCTAAACACTTATTATTTATCAATTCCTCTAACGCCCCATTATCCAAGCATATACACAAGTATTATACATCAACTAACACATGTTTTCAAGCAATATAGCTCAATTCTATGCTTTGCTTATGCGCGCCGGTATGCTGCGCGGACGCACCCGGCTTTTCATGCCAAAGCAGCGTCATTTCATACTGTTCTCAAATCCAATCGAACCTTTGGAGCATCCACCTCAGGATTCGTTTCGCTCCCAAACTGCTTTGAGGGAATGGCTTCGCCATGAATACCGTTGAGGCTGCCGCCCAAACCTGCCAAGGAACTTCGCCCCTTGACCCCATATTCGCTTCGCGCTTATCAATCGTTTTGATCTGAGAACCGTATCATATAGATAAAAGAAAAGCAGTCCGTAGCCTTTTCGCTTCCGAACTGCCTGACATGATCAAGCGATTCCGCGCCGCTTCATTCCTCCGCCTTGCTTCTTTCATCCTCCTCGCGCATTTTTTGAAGCTCGGAAGCAAGGTGCGCCTGCGTCGCCCGCGTATAGCGGCACAGATACTCGGGAACGCCATCGGTTTTCCCCGTTTCATGCAGCGCGCTTGCCGCGCATGCGTCGCAGACATTTCGCAGCGTACATGCGCTGCATGTCGCGCTGCATCGAATGCACGCCGTCATATCGCGGATTTTTGCCCACGCCGCATCAAAGCCCAGCTCAAAAGCCGGTACGCTCAGCGTGCTGAGCATCACGCATGGGCGCATTTCGCCCTGCCAGTTGATCGTCAGCGCACATTTTCCCGCCGTGCATCGCATCGTTCCGGGAATCTCCTCGCCGGGCTTCGCGTGCGCGGAAAACAGCCAGCCCGCCGCAAAACGCATGAATTCCTCCCGCGTTCTTTCCAGCTTGAAGATTTTCACGCGCGAAGCCGCCGCATCCTCGGGCGACTGACGCGTTTGCTCGTTATAGGGGCGTTCGCGCTCGCGCGTGGCCGGGAATATATAGGTTTCAATGCTCACCGCCGCGTCCAGCTCGCGCGCCGTGTTTGTGATTTGCACGATACTGCCCGCGTTGTCGCGCACGATCGTGCCGTTGATCTTCACATCCACACCCTGCTCGCGCAGCAGCCTGACCGCGCGCAGCACCTTGTTGTAGCCGCCCGGATAATGGCAAACCTCCCGATAAGCGCGTTCATCTGAGCCATAGAGCGTAATATTGATTCTGCGCGGCTTATGCGCGCCGAAAAACGCCGCCCACTCCTCGTCAATGAGCGTGCCGTTGGTGTTGATGGTCAGAATCATGCCCATTTTCAGCAGCTGCGTATACAGCCGCCTAAACTCCGGAAACAGCAGCGGCTCGCCGCCCGTCAGCGAGATAAAGAGCACGCCCGCTTCGCGCATCTGCCGCGCCATATCCAGCCATTCGTCCGCAGTGCGCAGCCGCCCATGCCGCCGCATCTCCTCCGGCGTCAGGCGAATAAAGCACATATCGCAATTCATGTTGCACAGCGGCAGCAGCTCCATCGTGCAGTAAATCGGCGTACCCGCCCGGCTCGCCTTGTCAAAGAGCATGCGCTCCACCGGCGTATTCTGCAAATGCTCCATGGTATTCCTCGCTTCTCGACGTTGATGCAGTTATTATACATCATTTGAAGTCGGACGTAAACTCCCCCGCCGTTCCTCTCCCGCAGCTTATTCCTCAAGCCTCCCTCCCAGAGGGAGGTGGCTCGCCGTAGGCGAGACGGAAGGAGTTCTCAGCGAGAAGAACTCCCTCAGTCTGCTTCGCAGACAGCTCCCTCGGCGAGGGAGCCTTCTCCTCTAAGCATCTTCCATCAATCAGCC
>CAZACG010000279.1:0-2826 GCA_964483645.1 uncultured Oscillospiraceae bacterium
GAGCTTCGCGGTCGCCGGTGAGCATGACGGTTTCCTTCACACCCAACCGCGCAAGTTCGGCGATTGCCTCCTTGGCACCGGGCTTGGTCACATCGCTCAGGCAAATCCATCCAACCGCCCTGCCGGCGCAGCTGACATAGATGCGCGCGCAATCTTGCGTACACGTGTCCTCGCCCATATCCACGCCGTTTTCCCGCATCATGACCGCACTGCCGGCAAGAACGATTTCACCCTGTGCATTTCTCCCCTGCACGCCTCGTCCGGCCATCTCTTTTTCTGTCTTGATCTCCGGCAGCGCCAGTGCGCGTCTTTGAGCCTCGCGTACAGCCGCCGCACCCAAGGGATGGCTGCTGTCACGCTCGCAGGCCGCAATCATCGCGAGCACCTCGTCCTCCGCATACCCGGCAGCAGGATGGATATGCGCAACGCTGAATTCTCCGGTGGTCAGCGTGCCGGTCTTATCCAGCACGACATGCTCCACCCTGCACAGCGCGTCAAGACTGTCTCCGCCCTTGATCAGAATGCCGCGCCGGGCAGCCGAGCCGATGCCCGCAAAATAACACAATGGAACGGAAATCACCAGCGCGCACGGGCAGGAGGCGACCAGGAACGTCAATGCTCTATAAAACCAATCCCGCCAACCGCCCAGCAGCATCGGCGGCACAACCGCCAGCACGACGGCCAGACCCACGACGATGGGCGTATAGACGCGTGCAAAGATCGTGATAAAGCGCTCCGCAGGCGCTTTGCGCTCCTGCGCATCCTCAACCAGCGATAGAATTCGGCTGACAGAGGATTCGGCGAGCGGTTTGGTCACTCGCGCGGTCACTACGCCATTGGTAGAGACGAAACCGGCGAGGATGATCTCTCCCGCCTCCGCCGAACGCACAACGCTCTCGCCGGTCAGCGCAGAGGTATCCATATCGGACATACCGGTGAGCACCACAGCATCCAGCGGCACGCGCTCGCCCGGGCGCACGCGGATTTCCTCGCCCACGGCGACCTGCGCCGGATCTACACTCACATATGTCTCGCCGCGCAGCACAAACGCCTCCTCTGCCTTAAGCTTGAGCAGGGATTTGATCTGCTTTCGGGAGCGGCCGACAGCAACGCTCTGGAAGCACTCGCCCACCTGATAAAACAGCATAACCGCGCAGCCCTCGGTGACCTCTCCAATCGCAATCGCCGCCACAGACGCAATCGCCATGAGGAAATTTTCATCAAGCATGCGCCCCTTGCCCAACGAGGAAACGGCAGAACGCAGCACGTCATAGCCCGCAACCAGATAGCACGCCAGCAGCAGAAGCGTACTTACCGTCTCGCCAACCGGCAGAAGCAACCCTGCCAACAGCAGCGCAAACGCCGCGATCAGACGCGGAAGCTCCTCTCTGACTGATTCATCGTCACCGTGATCATGACCGCATGCGCATCCATGCTCATGATGATGCGCATGGCTACACCTGTCTTCATGCTTATGCTCTGCATGACAGCAGCAGTCGTCTTCATGATGCGCATGGACGCCGCGGTCTTCTTCATGCTCCGCATGACAGCAGCCATCCGCTTCGCAGCAGCCCCGCTCCCGACAAGTGCTTTCATCCTGCGCATGCATATGCTTTTTCATATCGTCCCTCCGTCGTTTCATAAATTCATCAATTCATGAATTGATGAAATCATAACACTAAAAAGGCGGCCTGTCAATAGGCCGCCCGAAAATCATCAAGATTCCTTCTTTTCCATCTTAGCCGCAATCTCCGCCAGCTTTTCACGGATGGGAAGTTGCTGCGGACAGGCCGCCTCGCATGCGCCGCACTTCACGCAGGCGTCTGCGCGCTCCTCCGTCTTCATGCTGCTGTTATAAACCCAGTCGAGATGGCGCTTATTATTGTACATAGCAAACTCGTTCATCATCGAGAAATTTCTCGGGATGTCCACGCCCGCCGGGCAGGGCATGCAGTACTTACAGCCCGTGCAACCAATGAACACGCGGGACTTAATCTCTTCGCGCACCTTGGCAATCGTCTCCTGCTCGTGCTCGCTCAGCGGCTCGAAAGCAGAGAACGTGGCCAGATTATCCTCCAGCTGCTCCTCGGTGGTCATGCCGGAAAGGATCACGCGGCAGTTTTCCAAGCTGCCGATCCAGCGCATCGCCCAAGAGGCGACGGACGCATCCGGACGCTCCGCCTTAAAGGACGCGGCGATATCATCAGAAAGCGTCGCAAGACTGCCGCCCTTGACCGGCTCCATGATCACGACCGGCACGCCAAGCTTGGTCGCCAGCTCGTAGCCCTTGACGCCCTGCTGATTCTCAACATCCATATAATTCAGCTGAATCTGGCAGAAATCCCACTCGCGATAGGTGATGATTTTTTCAAAATCCTCATACTTGCCGTGGAAGGAGAAGCCCAGATGACGAACGCGGCCGCTCTTTTGCAGCTCCATGACATAATCGAGCACACCGCTCTGCACAGCGCGATCAAAGCCTTCGGCATTGATACCGTGGAGCAGATAGAAATCAAAATACTCGACCTGAAGCTTGGAAAGCTGCTCCTCGAAAATGCGCTTGGCGTCCTCCACCGTCTTAATCAGGGACAGCGGAAGCTTGGTGGCCAGATAGAAGCTCTCGCGCGGATAAGCCTTCATCGCGCGGCCCACAAACCTTTCGCTCTCACCGCTATGATAGAAATATGCGGTATCAAAATAGTTAACGCCCGCCTTGTACGCGCGATCAAGCATCGCGGCGGCACGCGGCTCGTCGATCTTTCCGTCCGGCGTCGTCGGAAAACGCATGCATCCAAATCCAAGGCGGGAAACCTTCACGCCCAGCTT
>CAZACG010000280.1:0-2793 GCA_964483645.1 uncultured Oscillospiraceae bacterium
CTGCACATGTGGGAGGAGCCCTGCATCAGCGGGACGCGGGGCAGCGGCGCAATCTTCTTTTCCGGCTGCGGGCTTCGATGTGTGTTCTGCCAGAACGAAGAGATCAGCCATGGCGGCGTGGGCGAGACGGTATCCATCGCCCGGCTTGCGCAGATTTTTCGCGAGCTGGAGGAGCAGGGCGCGCACAACATCAATCTTGTGACGGCGGCGCACTTTGTGCCGGCGGTGATCGAGGCACTGGAGCTGTACCGCCCGAGCATTCCCATCGTCTATAACAGCAGCGGCTACGAGAGCATGCAGACGCTGCGCATGCTGGAAGGGGTTGTAGACGTCTATTTGCCCGACTACAAATACATTGACCCGACGATGGCCGAGCTGCTGTCCGGCGCGCGGGATTATCCCGAGGTTGCATGGAAAGCGATCGGCGAGATGCGCAGGCAGACCGGCGAGGCGCTCTATGATGCGGACGGCATGCTGCTGCGCGGCACGCAGATTCGCCATTTGGTGCTGCCGGGGCTGACGGGCGACAGCATGCGCATTTTGACCCGAATTGCCGACGAGCTGCCGGGAACGGGCGTGTCGCTGATGGGACAATACACGCCCTGCGGCAAGGCGCTCGAAATCCCCGGGATGAATCGACGGGTGACGCGCAAGGAATACGCGCGCGTGCTGGCACATATGGAAGCCATAGGGCTTGCGGGATACAGGCAGGCGCTCGATTCGGCGAGCGACGCGTTTGTGCCCGCGTTTGATCTGAGTGGCGTGAAGGGGAACTAGCCCCATATCTGTTTTGCGTTGCAAAACCCCGGTTGATGATCACAAAGGAGAGGATTACATGTTTACGGTCAGCAAGGGCATTTATGAGCCGAACGGCTATGAGTTGATAGTTATGAAGGGCGAGGGCCACGAGGTCAGAATTCTGCCGCAGAACGGCTTCAATCTCTGGTACTGGACATATGAGGGGAAGGAAATCCTCATGAAGCCGGTGGATATTTCCGTCTTCGGCACCAAATACGGCATTCCTCTGCTCTTTCCCACGCCCAACCGCATCAGGAATTCGGTGTATACATGGGAGGGGCAGGAATACGTCATGCAAAAGCGCGGCGAAAAGATTCCGCGCCATGGACTGGTCAAGGACGAGCCGTTCACCGTCACCAAGCTGGAGGCGCACGAGGACTGCGCCGTATGCGAGGCGGAAATCGAGATTGTGCCGGGCAGCGACCTTTACGAGGGTTATCCGTTTGCCTGCAAGCTGACGGTGGCCTACACGCTCAGCGGAAAGGGTCTGCATATGGACGTATATGTGGACAACAAGGGCGAGAGGACGATGCCGTTTGGCTTCTGTTGCCACCCGTATTTTTCCAAGCGTGGCGACGCGAGCAAGGTGTTTTTGACCGTGCCGGCCAAGCGGCTGTACGAGGTGGACGAGGAGGGCATTCCCTCCGGAAGGATCATGACGGCCGAGGGCGGCGATGTGATCTGGGACGAGTATCACGACGTGGAGAGCCTGTATCTGGATCGCGTCTACCGCGGAATGACCGGCGACATGGAATCTAAGATCCGTTATAAGGATGTGATCGTGCATATCAGCGCATCGGATTGCTTCCGCAACGTGGTCGTCTTCACGCCGCACGACCGTCCGGGCTTCTGCATTGAGCCGCAGACAAACGCGACGGACTTTATCAATATGCATGCGCGGGGTCAGATTGACGAGAGCGCCATGCTGACGCTGCCCGCAGGCAGACGTTTTGAAGCGTATGTGGATATGACGGTTGAAAAGCAGTTTTAATACGGATTATCCGCTGTATTTCTTTTCCGCGCGGAGCGGCTTGAGGATGAAGCGCCGCCTCGGAGGCGGAATGCGCTTTGATTGTATTGGCAATATGAGGAGGAACAAGTTTTGCTGAGAAAAACGAAGATTGTCTGCACGCTCGGACCGGCCAGCGATACGGACGAGGTTGTATCCAGACTGATGGACGAGGGCATGAACGTCTGCCGTCTCAATATGTCCCATGGCAGCTATGAAGAGCAGGCGAAGCGCATTGAGCGCATTAAGCGTCTTCGCGCCGAGAAGGGCATCCCCGTAGCGATTCTGCTGGACACCAAAGGACCGGAGGTGCGCACGGGCGAGATCGCCGCAGGCAAGGCCGAATTGGAGGCCGGACAGGAGTTTGTGCTCACCAGCCGCGAGGTGCTGGGCGATGCGCAGGCGGTGTCCATTACCTATCCCAAGATGGTCGAGCTGATGAAAAGCGGCGACCGCATTCTCATTGACGACGGTCTCATCGCTATGAACGTGGTGCGCGTTGAAAACGGCACGGATATTGTCTGCTGCGTGGTCAACGGCGGCGTGCTGGGCGGGAAGAAGGGCATTTCCGTGCCGGACGTGGATTTGCAGATGCCTTCCATCGGAGACAAGGACAGAAGCGACATTCTCTTTGGCATCGAGCAGGGCATTGATATGATTGCCGCCTCCTTTGTTTGCCGTCCCTCGGATGTGCTGACCATCCGCAATCTCTGCGAGGAGAACGGCGGAAGCCACGTCAAGATCTACTCCAAGATTGAAAATCGCATGGGCGTTGACAACTTTGACGACATCCTCAAGGTGTCCGACGGCATTATGGTCGCGCGCGGCGATTTGGGCGTCGAGGTTGAAATGGAAGAGGTGCCGATGCTGCAAAAGCTGTTTATTCGCAAGTGCAACATCGCCGCCAAGCCCGTCATTACCGCGACGCAGATGCTCGATTCCATGATCCGCAACCCGCGCCCGACCCGCGCGGAGGCCAGCGACGT
>CAZACG010000281.1:0-2792 GCA_964483645.1 uncultured Oscillospiraceae bacterium
GAGCTACTGCCAAGCTGTCGCTTGATGGAGAAGCCCGTACAGGGGATGATTGATCTCCTCTTTGTGCTGGGCGGCGACGGCACCGTGCTTCGCGCGCTGGATGAATATGTTACATTCGAAATCCCTGTGCTTGGCATTCATCTGGGCAGAATGGGCTTTTTGCTGGAAACGCAGGTGAAGGAGATTGACGAAGCGGTCTCCTTGCTGCATCGCGGCGAATATGAAATCGAGCGCAGAATGATGCTGATGGTCAACGCGCAGGCAGGAGATTGCCGGATGACGCGATACGCGGTCAACGAGGTTTCGATCTCACGCGGTTTATCCCAGCGGATGATTGCGGTAGACGCGCGGGTTGGGGATGAACTAGTGGAGCATTATATCGCAGACGGCGTATTGGTTTCAAGCCCGACGGGTTCCACGGCATATTCGCTTTCCGCCGGTGGACCGATTATTGATCCCGGCATGCATTGCTTTTTGCTGTGCCCGATCTGCCCGCATTCTCTGCAATCCAGACCGATTGTGCTTTCCTGCGAGGAGCCTGTGACGCTGAAAATCAACATGCGTGAGGAACGCGAGGGTATACAGTTGTCCGTGGATGGTCAGGCAATTCGAGAAATGCGCAATCAGGAATGTGTAAAAATCAGCCGCTCGCCGCATGACGCGCTGCTGATTCGCTTTAAGAAGGAAAGAAATTTCTTTTCGCTGCTGAAAGAGAAGCTTTCGCAGTGGAGTCTTTGAGGACAGGAGGCTGCTATGAAGGCAAGACGGCATACGCTTATCCGCGAAATCGTGGAAAAGCAAAGCATTCAGACCCAGGAGGAGCTTGCACAGGCGCTCAGGGAACACGGCATGGTGGTCACGCAGGCTACGGTTTCCCGCGATATAAAGGAAATGCACCTGTTCAAGGTGCTCTCCGAGGACGGAAGCTACCGTTACGCGACGATGGACAAGGAAGAGCAGGGGACGAGCGACCGTCTGATTCGAATGCTGGCGGATTCCGTCATGGATCTGGCAAGCGCCAATAATCTGATTGTCATCCGAACGCTTTCCGGCAGCGCGCATGTCTGCGGCGAAGCGGTGGACAGCCTCAAGTGGCCGGAGGTCATTGGAACCATCGCGGGCGACAATACCGTGCTGGTCATTGCGCGTTCCAATGAGGATGTGGAGCATGTGATTCGCCGATTCCGCAATCTCATCAAGTAACGATGCCCGTAAGCAGGCAGGAGGTTCCGTATGCTGTTACAGCTGAGTATCCGCCATCTGGCGTTGATCGATGAGATGACGATTGATTTTTCGCCGGGGATGAACGTGATGACCGGCGAGACCGGCGCGGGCAAGTCCATCGTGGTTGATGCGGTCAATCTGGTGCTCGGCGAGCGCGCAGACAGAGACTTGATCGCCAATGGGAAGCAGAAAGCGCGTGTGGAGGCTGTTTTTGACATTGCCGATAACGAAAAGGTGGCCGCGCTGATTTCCGAGCTGGAGCTTGAAGGGGATGAGGATACTGTATCCATTTCCCGGGAGCTGACCAGCGCAGGAAAGAATATCTGCCGCCTGAACGGTGCGATTGTTCCTTTGCAGACGCTTCGGCAGGTTTCGGCGCAGCTCTTGGACATTCATGGTCAGCATGAGCATCAGCTCTTGCTGGATAGCAAGAATCATATCGCTTATCTGGACGAATATGCGGGCGAGGAGATTCGTCCGCTGCTTGAGGAGACGGCGAGCCGTTACGCCGCATGGAGGCAGACGGCGCAAAGGCTTTCGCGTATGCGCAAAAGCGTGGCTGAGCGCGCGCAGCGACAGGATATGCTTGCTTTCCAGCTGGAGGAGCTCAAGGCTGCTGATCTGACGGAGGGCGAGGAGGAAGAGCTGGAGCGCCAGAAGGTATTTTATCGCAACGCCGGGCGTATTACAGCAGCCTTTGACGAAGCCTGCTCGCTGCTTTGCGAGGGTACGGATTCAGAAGCTTCCGCGGTGGATCAGCTGCGTAGTGGCGTGAACGCGCTCTCTTCCGTGGCAGCTCTTGATGACCGCTACGAGTCGGTGTACGCTCGCCTTGACAGCCTGTGCTATGAGGTTGAGGACGCCGCGCAGGAGGTTATGAGCCTACGCGAAGATATGGATTACGATGCGGAAGAAGCGGAGCGCGTTGAGAGCCGTTTGGATCTTTTGAAACGCTTAAATAGGAAATACGGCGCAACGTCCAAGGAAATGATCCGTTACAGGGATAAGATTGCCGCAGAGCTTGGCGAGCTCGAAGATTCGGACGAAGTCATGGAGCGCCTTGAAAAGGAATACAGGCAGCAAACTCGCGCCTTGGAGGAGGTTTCCGCAAAGCTCACGCAGGCGCGGCGGGAAGCGGCGACGCGATTTAAGACGAGCATTGAAGCGCAGCTTCACGATCTTGGCATGAAGAATGCGCAGCTTTCCATGGCCTTTGCGCCGCTTGCCGCAGGCGAGCGAATTAGCGAACGTTTTAGCGCGCTGGGCGTGGATCGTATTGAGATGATGTTCTGCGCCAATTTAGGACAGCCTATGCGCCCGCTTGCTCGCGTAGCCTCCGGCGGTGAGCTCTCGCGCATTATGCTGGCGCTCAAGAATCTTTCTGCGCAGAAGCCGGGCATTCCGCGAAGCATGGTTTTTGATGAAATTGATACCGGTATCAGCGGACGCATGGCGCAGGTTGTTGCCGAAAAGATGAGCCAGATTGGAGATCATCATCAGGTGATCTGCGTGACTCATCTCCCGCAGATTGCCGCAATGGCGGATGAACAATTCCTTGTGCGCAAGTA
>CAZACG010000282.1:0-2763 GCA_964483645.1 uncultured Oscillospiraceae bacterium
GCCGCGCGCGCTGCGGGAAGCGCTGCTCCTGGGAAAATGGGACGCATTTGACGGGCAGGCGTTCCCGGAATTCACGGATGATCCCGAGCACTATGACGACGGTCTGTTCACGCATGTGATCAGGCCGTTTTCCATTCCTGTGCATTGGAGCCGGTATGTGAGCTTTGATCATGGATATACGCGACCGTTCTCCTTTGGCGTATGGGCCGTGGACGAGGAGGGGAGAGCCTATCGCTACAAGGAGCTCTATGGCTGTGTGCCGGGAGAGGCCAACGTGGGCCTGCAGATTACGCCGGCGCAGATTGGCGAGCAGCTTGCATGGCTGATGGAGCCGGAACTCAGGGAGGGGATTCACGTTCGGGGTATTGCGGATCCGGCAATCTGGGACAGAAGCCGAGGAACGAGCGTAGAGGAACAGATTCGTGCGGTTGGGCCGGGCGTTTTCTTTGAAAAGGGTGACAACACTCGCCTTCCGGGCAAGATGCAGCTCCATGAACGATTGAAATTTGACGTAGAGGGGCGACCGATGCTCTATGTGTTTTCCAATTGCAGGGATTTCATTCGCACGATTCCTGCGCTGGTTTACGATGGGCGACGGCCTGAGGACATCGACACGGGCGGCGAGGATCACATTTACGACGAGACGCGGTACTTCCTCATGTCAAGACCTATCGCGCCAAGACCGAGAACGGAAAGAAAAGCAAGATACAACCCGCTAAGCTGAAAGAAAGGAAGAAAGAGATGAACAGGAACGCTTTGGAAAACGGAGACATTCGCATGGACGAATGGGAGCGATATACACAGCAGCCGCTCAAGGAGGAAGAACAGATGCTGGTGACGCGGGCGTATAGTCTGTTTGAGCATTTTCGCGAAGGGCTTGTTGAACAGCACGAGCAAATGCGCGAGGCGCGCAAGATGCGCGGACTCAAGCAGGACGAGCGTAGCATGAGCGCGCCTCCCTCCAACACGCTCAACAGCTGTGTGGATCACGTCATCGCCGATCAGACGGACAATCTGCCGGAGGCCAAGCTAATTCCCGAACGTGAGGAGACGGCTAAGAGCGCAGAGGAAATGAGCGACGTGCTTTCCTATGTGCTCCATCAGGCGGAATGGTCGCACAAGTATCAGACGATCATGGAGGACGCCATCGTAACGGGTACGGGTGTTGCCGAGGTTTTCTGGGACGACGACATGGACTGCGGAAACGGCATGGTCAATGTGCTGGCATGGCATCCGGAGGACTTTTATCCCGATCCGACGGTGGAAAACATTCAGGACGGACGGGCAGTTTTCAAAGTGACGCACACGACTGTGGCATGGGTGGAGGAACATTATCCGGATGTGCGAGGGTATGTCATGGAGGACAGGCTACCCATGTCCGAGGAGCTTTACGAGGCGCCGGATGGGGACGCGCGCACGACGCTGCTGGAGTTCTGGTACAAGCGTTACGACGCGAAGAAGAGGCGCTATCACGTGCATATGGCGCAGATAGCGGGCGGGGCGCTGCTGTTTTCCACGCAGACCGGCTACGGTGTACCTGGGGGAAAGCGCGAATACCGAGAGGGCGTTTATGCGCATGGCATGTATCCGTTCGTGATGTACAAATACCGCGATGTATGGCGCTGTCCGTTTGGAACGGGCGTGGTCTATGACTATCGGGAAACACAGAACGCAATTGACCGATATCGAAAATATATTGATGACAATGCGAGAGCGAGCAGCGTGCAGCGCATCTTTCTGCGCAGGGGATGTGGCGTGAATGCAGATGACGTGGCCGACATGCGAAAAAACGTCATTGAATGGGAGGGCAGCGATATTCGCGAGGTGATGCAGACGGTTCAAGCCGAGCCGCTGAATGGACAAATCTACCAGATTATGGAATATATGGCGGATTGCATGAAGCAGGATTGCGGTCAGAACCAGTTCATTCGCGGTGAAGCGGGACAGGGCGTGACGGCGGCCAGCGCCATACAGTCCTTGCAGGAGGCGGGAAGCAAGCTGACGCGCTGGCACGGCGTGCGCTTTCGCAATGCCTTCCGCGAGATGGTCGAGCAGATTCTATGGGTGATGAGCGAATACCTTTCCCCGGGCAGAACGATTCGCATTGTCGGCGGTTGGGATGCAACGGGCAGCATGCGCGAGCATATTGTCACGCTCAGAGCGCCGCAGGAGGAGGGGGATATGCTCAAAAAGCCTGCTTATACAGTGCGCGTCGAGGTGCAGAAAAGCAATCCCATGCAGGTGCAGGCGGATAACGAATTCCTCTTGCAGGCGGCGCAGATCTGCGCACAGTATGGTCAGCCGATGCCGCCGCAGACCATTATTTCGCTGATGGAGGGGTATCGCAACAAGCGCAGTGTGCTTCAGGCGATAGAGAAAAGCCTCGACACAGCGAAGAGGGATCAGGTGCAAAGCATCCTATGATGTTTGCAAATATCATTGTCCCTTAAGGGACGGAAAGGAGAAAAAATGGAAAAGGAAAGAGAGAAGGCCGTCGGTGAACAGGAGGAACTGATGGAGCGGGAGGAGGTCGCCACGCAGGAGCTGATGCGCGGCCTTGGCGAGCAGCAGGAAGAGCTTGCGACGGAGGAGACAGAACCGGCGCAGGACATGCGAGAGGGCGTTCGCCAGCTGATTGAAGACGGCTGGACGCGCGAGGAGCTTTCTGCAATGGCGGAGGACGAGACGGTGCGCGAGGAGCTTGCGCAGGGCGTTCCGCTCAGACGCGCGGCCACGGGCTTCCTGCGCCGCATGGCCAAGGGG
>CAZACG010000283.1:0-2757 GCA_964483645.1 uncultured Oscillospiraceae bacterium
AGGATGAAACGCTCGCCGCCTTTGACGAGGTCAACGAGCGTCTGCGCGCCTGCTCCTTAAGAGCGACGTTCTTCTCCTCTCTGACCAATCCCTGCACGCGCTTTGTCAACTCGCTGGTCTATGCGCTGGTCGGTCTGACCGGTGCGCTCGCCGCCGTATCCGGCGTGCTGAGCGTCGGCGGCCTGTCCAGCTTCCTTTCCTACGCCAACCAGTATACCAAGCCCTTCAACGAGATCTCCGGCGTGATCACCGAGCTGCAAAACGCCATTGCCTGCGCGGGACGCATCTTCGAGCTCATTGATCAGCCGGCGCAAAGCCCCGACCCGACGGCTGGAAAGCTTGAAAACGTCTCCGGCAAAGTCGATATTCACGACGTTTCCTTCTCCTACACGAAGGAAAGGAAGCTGATTGAGCATTTCAGTCTGCACGTTACACCCGGTCAGCGCGTAGCAATCGTCGGCCCGACGGGCTGCGGCAAGACGACCATGATTAATCTGCTCATGCGCTTTTATGATGTTGATTCGGGAGAAATCCGCGTCGATGATCAGGAAACCCGCACACTTGCGCGCGGCGAACTGCGCAGGAACATCGGCATGGTGCTTCAGGATACATGGCTCTGTACCGGTACTATCCGTGAGAACATCGCCATGGGGCGGCCCGAGGCCACCGACGAGGAGATCATCGCCGCAGCAAAGGCCAGCCATGCGCATAGCTTCATCAAACGCCTGCCCGAGGGCTATGATACGTACATCAGCGAATCCGGCGGCCAGCTCTCTCAGGGACAAAAGCAACTGCTGTGTATCGCCCGCGTTATGCTCTGTCTGCCGCCGATGCTGATTCTGGATGAGGCAACCTCCTCGATCGACACACGAACCGAGCACAAGATTCAAGAGGCCTTCGCCCGCATGATGCAGGGCCGTACAAGCTTCATCGTTGCCCACAGGCTCTCCACCATTCAGACTGCGGACGTGATTCTGGTCATGCGCGAGGGACACGTGGTCGAGCAGGGCACGCATGAAGAGCTGCTCGCGAAAAAGGGATTCTATCACGATCTGTATCAAAGCCAGTTCGCGCGCTGACGCTTCGGCGCGCTCCCGCTTTCGAAGCATTCTATACTCATCTCAGCTCAAAATGAGCTATCCGTGCGAAGCAAAGTAGGAGGCTGGGGACAATGTCCCCATGCCGGGGGATGAAATCCCCCATCGTATTCCATCGCGAAGCGATTGTGATAAAGTAGTCAGGGAGCTCCTCAAGGCTTAATTTGATTTGAGAATAGTATTAAAAAAACGAATAAGCCAAAGGGGCTGTCCGGGTAAAACCGAGCGTTCTAAGAAACCATGCTTTCTTAGAATTTCAGTTTTTCCCGACAGCCCCTATTATGCCGCTTGCCTATTGTGCTTTATCTTCTGATACCGAGCCGCTGCTGAACGCCGTTCTGCGCGCTGACGCGAGCAACAGCGAGCACGTTTCGACAAATCAGAAACTCAATGCATTTCCATTTCAGCATTTCAATCATACGAACACCCTTTCTATCGGCCGATCCCTTTTACAAGCATACTCTAACATGTTCGCATCCGCTTTTCAAGGGCAAACGTCTCAACACCGCCTCCACAGCGTTCAAACGTCTGAATGAATGCTCGCCCAATCTTCCCACGTCACATCTCAAGCCCCAATTCACCGGGCATAAAGCGGGGACAGACATTCTCCGAAGAGGAAATGACGGAAGCCGCCAGCGTAGAACCGATCTCAACAGCATGATGCATGTCCTTGCCGTAGGTCATGCCGATGGCCACGCCCGCGCAGAAAGCGTCGCCGGCGCCGGTCGTATCCTTGACATGCACCTTCTTGGCCGGACAAATTCCTTTAACGCCGGTGTGGTCGGCATACACCGCGCCATCCGCGCCCAGCGTCACCACCATGGACGAAATCTGCGCGCCGATGATCTTTTCAGCCAGTATATCGCGCATTTCCTCGCGCGTCATCTCATGATAATCCGCGGCAAAAAACATGCCGGCCTCCTGCCGGTTGCAGATCAGGCAGTCAAACTGCTTCATCAAATCGCGTCGCTCCACTGCAAGGCTCATGTTGGAGACCAGCGCAAAGAGCTTTTTACCGTGCTTCTTCGCCAGCTCCAGCACCTTCTTGACGATTTCCTTGTCCAAATCCACCTCAAGCACAATCGAGTCGGCTGCCGCGAAGATCGCATCGCCCTTTTCCTCCAACAGCTCAATGAGCGGAAGCATGTTGGGGCGCTTGGAGATTGAGCCGGCCACGTCGCCATAATTGTCAAACACAGCCAGCCATGTGCCCATGCCGTCCGGAAGCGTGAGCACGTAGTCCACATTGACCTTGTGGTTGGCCAGCTTCTCAACAACAGCCGTCCCCAGCGGCGTATCATCCACGATGCTCACATAGGTCGGCCGCAATTCTACGTTGGCAATATCCTCCGCTACGTTTCGCGCCACACCGCCGTGAATATATTCCACCCGGCCCACATTGCGTCCATCGGGAATATATTTATCCTGCGGAAAACCCTTTATATCCACAAATGACGCGCCGATAACGACAATACCCATGCTTTTCTTCTCCTTCTGTATACCCATGATATAGTTTATCATATCATAAATTCGCGTAAAATCAATGTCAAAAGCTGCGTTTGGGAAGGTCGATTTCCGTCTCCATCGCTCTGCTTCGGACGAGACGGAAAACAACGCCTGATGCTCCTGATTTTCCGCACCGCAAACAGCCATCCAGAAT
>CAZACG010000284.1:0-2753 GCA_964483645.1 uncultured Oscillospiraceae bacterium
GTTTTTCAACATTGGGCAGATTCTGATGGCCGTGCTGATTCTTCATACGCCGCAGCTGCTCCTCACGTATTTGCCGATTCTGATGGTCTCGGGCGCAGCGACGGGCGTTTTGACCGGCGTAATTGCGCAGCACGTGATCAAGCACCTCGGAACGTTCGGCAAATCGAAATGAAGAAAAGGCTTT
This sequence comes from uncultured Oscillospiraceae bacterium, assembly GCA_964483645.1. GTDB lineage: Bacteria > Bacillota > Clostridia > Christensenellales > Aristaeellaceae > Ventricola. The sequence goes on from CAZACG010000284.1 coordinate 185, forward strand.
CTGACGGCGCATGCTGTTTGAGGAAGCATCAAAACAGCTCTCCGAATGGCGATTAACCATTCGGAGAGCTGCTGTATATATCGGTTTGCTTTCGAATTTCGTCCATACGCGAAAAAGCGAAGAGACGGGGAAAGGCGCTTTGATGCAGCGGACGGCTGTTTATTCCGCCAACACCACAACCGCGCCGAACGCGCCCGGGCCGATGTGCGCGCTGACGGTCGAGCCCAGAGAGGTAGCGTCTTCCATATCACAGGGAATATCGGCCTGCGTCAGCTTTTTGGCAAAGGCGTAGCAGTTTTCCGGCTTATCCGAATAGATCGGAAACGCTTTAAAGGCGGGATCCAGCTTGAAGTCGGTGAAGATCTTGAGCATCGCCTCGCTTGCGCGATGGCGGCCCATGGCCTTGCCGCTCATGGCAACCTTGCCGTCGTCGGAGAGATTGACGATGGGCTTGAGCTGTACGAGCTTACCTAAGCTTGCCGCAGCCTTGGGAATGCGTCCGCCGCGGGCAAGGTATTCAAGCGTGTCCATGCACAGATACAGACGCATACGGCTGCGCAGCGCACGCACGGCGTCCGCAACCTCGGTAGCGGACAAACGGCCTTCGTCGCGCAGCTCGCAGGCGTAGGTCACCAGGCGCTTGAGAACGCCCGAAGCGGCAAGGGAATCGACGATGTAGATCCGGTCGTAATCGGCCATGCTGGCAGCGAGCGTAGCGCTTTGCACCGTTCCGGAAAGATTGGAGGAAAGTAGAATGCAGACAACATCCTCGCCCTTGGCCTTCGCGTCCTCAAAGATGGAGAGGAAGGCATCCGGCGTGGGCTGGGAGGTTTTGGGATTCTCGCCGGAGGTCAGGCGGTTCCAGAAAACCTCCTCGGTCAGCGTAACCCCATCCAGATAGGAATCCTCGCCGAAGAGGATGTGCAGGGGAACGAGGGTAACGTCATACTTTTGAAGTTCTTCAGCCGTGAGGGCCGAGGCGGAATCTGTAACAATGCGCATGATATCAATCCTTTCTTGGTGTTCTGAGCGAAGTGTGTGCTCGCAGGAGCTTAAGCACCGAGGATATCCTCAAGTGCGAAGGTGAGATCGGTTAATCCCTGCGTGATGTCAAGCGTGCGCTGAAGACCGATCTGATCAATCAGCTGATGAATAAAGGCTTCGATACGGTGATGCTCGGCCAGATAGGCCTCCGTGCCGTTGGACGTCAAATGCAGATAGAAGAGACGTTTGTCAGACTGGGAGCGAGTGCGCGTGATGTAGCCCCGCGCTTCCATGGAGGTGAGAAGCTTGTTCATCTGGCTTTTAAGCAGCCGGGTGCGAGCGATGAGATCTGTGGCCGTGAGCGGGGGATCGTCGTTGCTGTGACGAAGCAGGATGCCCAAGATGTGCGCTTCGTTGTAGGTCAGCGTGGAAACCAGCCGAGAGTTGCGCGCCACAGAGGAGAGATTGAGCCATGCGTCAAGCAGCTTGTCGCCGACTCTGGATTCATCGGGCATGCAATGCCTCCTTATGAATGAAGACATAGCCGCAGCGCTATGCGCAGCAGTCCATATCAGGCGTAAAGTTCACAAAGTGAACGTTAAGTTCATGATACTCCGTATAAAGGGCTTTTGTCAAGAGATTTGGAGGAAAAGGCATTTCATATCTGCTTTGCTTGATAGAATCGGCACAGAGCCCTTGACAAATGCGCTGAAAACGACAATAATGAATCCAGTATTTCAAAACGATACCTGCTTTGGAGGAATGAACAATGAATCACAAATGGCTGACCTATGCGCAGGGGGAGACGTTTGCCTCCCGCGTTGCGACTTTGTATGGCGCGGGCGAAAAGGAATTGGAGCTTCAGAAGGCGCGCTATGGTAAGCTGGTCGAGCGCTTTGAGGCGCGGTTTGGAGAGCCGATGGGAGAAACTTATTTTTTCTCTGCGCCGGGACGCACGGAAATCGGCGGTAACCATACCGACCATAACAACGGACGCTGTCTGGCGGGCGCTGTCAATCTGGATACCGTGGCCTTTGTTGAAAAGACGGAAGATCGCGTGATTGTGGTGGACAGCGAGGGATTCCAGCCCATCACGGTAGAGATTGACGAGCTCAAGGTGCGCGAAGCGGATTACGGCACTACGCTGTCCCTGATTCGCGGCACGGCAGGTATCATGCGCGATTATGGCTTCAAGGTTGGCGGTTTTAGGGCGACGATTTCCAGCTCTGTGCTGCGTGGAAGCGGCTTGTCCTCTTCTGCCGCATTTGAGGTGCTGCTTGCGGCGATTCTCGACGGACTGTATAACGGCTTTACCATGGACGCCAAGCTGCGCGCTGTGATTGCGCAGAAGGTGGAGAATGTCTATTTCGGCAAGCCGTGCGGCCTGCTTGATCAGATGGCCTCTTCTGTGGGCGGCATGGTCGCTTTGGATTTTGAGACGGCAGACGCGAAGGTTGAAGCGATTGCCTGCGATTTCGCCGCACAGGGTTATGCGCTGTGCGTGGTCAATACCGGCGGCGATCATGGCGATTTGACGGATGATTACGCGTCGATTCGCAAGGAGATGGAGAGCGTCGCGGCGCAG
>CAZACG010000285.1:0-2732 GCA_964483645.1 uncultured Oscillospiraceae bacterium
GCAGAAGGATCTCAACAAGAAGAACGAGCAGAAGATCAAGGAGCTGCAGGCCTTCATCCAGCGCTTCTCCGCCAACGCCAGCAAGAGCAAGCAGGCGACCAGCCGCAAGAAGCTGCTGGATAACCTGCAGATGGAGAACTTCATGCCGTCCTCCCGCCGCTATCCGTACGTCTCCTGGAAGCCGGAGCGCGACATCGGCAACGATCTGCTGACGGTTACCAACCTCTCCAAGACCGTAAACGGCCGCAAGGTGCTCAACAATATCTCCTTTGTGCTGACCCCGGGCGATAAGGTCGCCTTCGTCGGTACGGACGAGCTGGCCCGCACCACGCTTTTCCAGATTTTGATGGGCGAGATTGAGCCGGATGAGGGCAGCTTTAAATGGGGCATTACGACCTCGCAGAGCTATTTCCCCAAGGACAACGGCGCTTACTTTGACGATTGTGAATACAATCTCATTGACTGGCTGCGTCAGTTCTCCGAAAGCCAGTATGAGAGCGATATCCGCGGCTGGCTGGGACGCATGCTCTTTTCCGGCGAGGATGCGCTTAAGAAAGCCAAGGTGCTCTCCGGCGGCGAGAAGGTGCGCTGCATGCTCGCGCGCATGATGCTCTCCGGCGCGAATGTTCTGGTGCTTGACGAGCCGACCAACCATCTGGATCTGGAGTCGATTACGGCGCTGAACAAGGGCATGATCGAATACACCGGTTCCATGCTCTTTGCCACGCAGGATCACGAGTGCATTCAGACTGTCGCCAACCGCATTATGGAGATTCTGCCGGGCGGACTGGTGGATAGACGCGAGAGCTATGATGATTACATCGAAAGCGAAATTGCCGCGCAGCAGCGCGCCGCGCTCATGCAGGCGTAAACCTCTGCGCTCACTCAATGGAAATTAAATGCTGTATGGCCGGACAAGGGAAGAAGGGATAAGGTGTGGAGCAAATTCGCAGGGAGCGTATTCTGACGATTCCCAATATTTTAACGCTTGTTCGCATCGCGCTGCTGCCTGCCATTGTCTGGCGCTATCAAATCGGGGATACCCTCGGCGCATTTCTGGCTTATGTGATCGCGATGGTCACAGATGCTGTGGATGGCATTATTGCACGCAGGTTCAACCAGATTACGGCGTTGGGCAAGCTGCTTGATCCTCTGGCGGATAAGCTCTCCCTGCTGACGCTGCTGGGGCTTTTTGTGGCGGACGGACAGATTCGGCTTTGGGTTCTCGGTCTGATTCTGCTAAAAGAAGCGGCAATGATCATGGGCGGCGCAGTAGCGCTCAAGTGTGGCATCGTCGTCTACGCGCTGCCCATTGGAAAGGTGACGACGTGCGCATTTATCGCCTCGATCATCATGCGCTTTATCGGCAGGACGAACGTGGCGGATGGGATGATGTACGTATCCCTGGCGCTTGCTATGGCGGCGCTTGTCTGGTATTCGCTGGTGCTGATGAAAAAGCTGCGTGAGCAGGAAGCTGCATGCCGGCACTGAGGCGTTTTGATTTGTTCAGTAAAACTGTATAGGAAAAAGGGGACTTTCGCCATGCGAAAGTCCCCTTTTGTCAATGTGTTTCAATGCTTTGAACGCGCTGCTTTAGGATTCCGGCGTCCATTCGCCCTTGCGGATACAGATGCACAGAGCGCCGTTTTGAACAGTGGCGTCAATGGTAATGGGAAAGTCATAGTCGTTGCGGAAAATCAGATTGAGCGTATCGTTTCCGACGGCCGCATCCACGCCGTGAGGCGCATAGGATGCACCGCCCGGGCCGTGCGGTCTGCGGTAAAGAACGGTCAGCTGCTTGAGCTGAAGAATGGTATTGTAGAGCGTCGTGGAGATCTGGCAGGTTCCGCCGCCGGACCCCGGAACGGTTTCGCCGTTAATGAGCACGGGCGCGTCCTTGTAGCCGCGGCTTTTGCGGTAGGGGCCGGCCGTGTTATTAAAATCCAGCGTTTCCCCCGGCGCGTAGCTCTTGTTGATGTATGCGCTGCCTACGCGCATATTCTCCATACGTCCTGTATTGAGCTCTGTGGTCGCGGTGGAGTAGAAGGAGGTAAAGGCGGAAATAATGTCCCCGTCCTGCGCATACTCTACGCTCGGAGCAACCGGCGTAAGCTCTTTGAGATCGCCGACATACATATAGGCAACCTGACGCCTGTAGGGGACGACGGCCCAGCCGTCCTCGACCAGCCAAAAGCTCAGACGGGTATCGGCCGGATATTCAAAAACAATGTCGGATTCTTTGCTTGGGGCGGCGTGAAGCGCCGTATCGTTTTGCGTAACGGCAACGAAACGATTGGGCGTAATGCCGTATGCGGGCGCGTCGGGATCAAGGTTTTCTTCGATATTGACCAGATGGCGCGCCAGATAATAAATACCGACTTCGTCGTTCCAGCAATACATCCAATATTGATCAAAGCCAAAGACGGAGACGATTTTATTGGCGTCAATCACGCCCAGAGATTCGCTGCTCATGTCGGGCGCACTGCGCATATTGACACTTACGGAGGTACGCCCCTTGTAAAGCAAGTGAGGACGACCATCTGCATCGGCATGCGCCATGAATGCGTCAAAGCATATGGAGGTTCCAACGTCGGCCGCCAAGCCGACGGAAGTTGAAAGGGTGATGATCAGAAGAAGAACTGCCCAGAGCGTATGTTTCACACCATTGCCTCCGAATTTATAAAATCAATCAATCTATTATAGCGCGAAATAGGATGCAAGGCAAGCCGGTA
>CAZACG010000286.1:0-2725 GCA_964483645.1 uncultured Oscillospiraceae bacterium
TACGATGGGGGATTTCATCCACCAAGCCCCTGGACTGGGGACATTGTCAAAAGACCCCTTCTTCGCTTCGCGCGGATAGCTCGTTTTGAACGGAGATCAGTATTCCGCCAGCACGGAAGCATAGAATTCGTTCTTCTCCTCCTCCGTGGAGCAGTTGCACAGATACATCATGTCAGCCATCGCGCCGGAGAGCGCTTTGGGTACGCGCTGAACCATCTTGAGCTTGTCGCCATACTTGGTGAGGATGGCGTCATGCCCCATGACGAAATGCTTGCCGTCGCGGCGGCCGCAGTAGCAGCAATAGTAGTGCTCCGCGTCGGCATCCGGTACGGTACGATAGTTGAAAGCGACCATGTCTGCCCAAATCTTGTATACATCACAGGAATTGGCGAAGTTGAACATATCCGCGCTCCAGCCGCCGGAAGGACGCATGTTGACCTCCAAACCGAGGATATCGCCCTTCTTGCCCAGTGCAGGCTGATCGTCATTGAGCACAAAGTATTCCAGATGCACAAAACGACTTTTTACGCCGAAAGCCTCCACGGTTTTGCGTCCGATGTCGCGCATAGCCTGAGGCAGGGATTTTTCAATGTAGTAGCAGGAATTACCGCCGGTATTGACGGTGTCCATAATCGAATCCATGGTCACGTTGCCCGTTTCAAAGAGCGGCTGACCATTTGCGTCGATGATGGCATCATAGGTGTGCACGGTACCGTTGACAAACTCCTCCATGATATAGAGCACATCGTTCTTGGCGGCATAGAAGGCATCAAAGTCTGCGTCGCTCTTGAGCTTATAGGTGCAGCTGGCGCCTACGCCGTTATCCGGTTTGACGATGACAGGATAACCGACCTCGGCGATGAAATGCTTGCAGCTCTCGTAGTTATCCACCAAATGATAGCGGGCGGTCTTGATCCCGGCTTTGGCGTAATAGGCCTTCATTTTGGACTTGAACTTGACCGCGCCCATGTCGCAGCTTTGGAAGCCCGTCGTGATGTTGAAGGCTGTGCGAAGCGCTGCGTCACGTTCGAGCCAGTATTCGTTGTTGCTTTCAAGCCAGTCGATCTTGCCGTGCTTAAAGGTCAGAAAAGCGACGGCGCGAAAAACCTCGTCATAGTTTTCCAGTGAGGAAACCTTGTAATATTCATGCAGGGAAGCGCGCAGCTCGGGCATGAGATCGTCATAGGGGCAGTCGCCGATGCCCAGTACGTTCATGCCGTTGTTTTTGAGCTCTGCGCAGAATTTCCAGTAGTTGGTCGGAAAGTTTGGAGAAATGAAAATGAAGTTTTTCATGATAAACGCTCCTTTGTCAATGAAAATGAAAAGTTATTCGGCGGAACCGAGAAGCTGCGGCATATAAACGGCGGCTTGCTTATACCACCAGTCCCAATCGTGATTGACGTCAAAGCCCCAGAAGTTGACGTCGGCCTTGATGCCCTTCTCGTAGAGCACATGGCTCAGCCAGCCGGTGCTACACTTGAGCACGTCCTCCCATGCGCCTTGGCCGACGCAGATCAAGATTTTGCGCGCGTTGTACATGGCGATGTACGGATGATCGTGCGGCATGCCCGCGATATAGTGGCAGGGAGAGTTGGCATAAACGAGATCGTCCATATAATCGCCGAATGCATCGGTGGAATCGTATAGGCCGGAAAGGGCGAGCACGCCGTCGAACAGATCCGGACGGCGGAAAAAGAGGTTGGCGGCATGCTGTGCGCCCATGGAGCAGCCAAAGGTGATGATATCCTCCTGATGCCAGTTGCGCTCGCCTGCGATATCGTGGATGCGGGGAACGAGCTCGTCTACGATATAATGAAACCATTGCTCATGCCGCTCGATGCGCCGACGGCAATCGCCGCCCTTGTCGGCCCATGTTTCGTTGTCAACAGTATCCACGGAAAAAACCATGAGCTTGCCCGCCTCAATCCATGGCCGCAGCACATCGTCCATGTGGAAGTTTTCAAAATCGAAGAAACGGCCTGCCTGACAGGGAATAAACAGCAGGGGCTTGCCGCGATGACCATAGACTTTAAATTCCATCTCGCGGCCAAGACAGTGGGAATATTCTTTATAGTAACGGATTTCCATGTAAAAGCTCCTTTGTGCAAATCGGGGTGCATGATCGAAAAACGGTCAAAAGCCGAGGCATTTCATGAAGATGGGAACCTGATTGCGCCACGAGGCTTCGCAGTGCGTACCTCCCGGCACAATGCGAAACGTCAGGTTTACTCCCTTGGCGTAGAGCGTTTGGCAGGCGGAAAGCAGCGCCTTGGGCGTAGCTTCGTGGTGAACCATTTCATCCGCGCCGTAGTCCATGTACAGCGTGGTGTCCGGGGCGAAGCGGGCACGGCAGAGCATTTCGTGCGCCTTCGCAGGATCAACCCAGAGACTGGGCGACAGGCATGCTGCGCGTGAAAACACTTCGTTATATTGACCGCAGGCATATAGGCTCATCAAGCCGCCCATGGAGGAACCGGCAATCAGCGTGTGCTCCCGATCTGCAAGTGTGCGCAGATGACGGTCGAGCAGGGGCTTGAAGCTGCCGACGAGCCAATTCATATAGACTTCGCCCAATGCGTCTATGGGGTCAAGTCCGGGCGCATGATGCGAAAAGGGCGAATACTCGCGCAGTCTTCCGTTTCCGATGCTGTTGCATTCCACGGCGGCGATGATGAGCTCCGTATCCGTTTCGTTCATGTAATCATACATGCCCCAGCTTGTGCCG
>CAZACG010000287.1:0-2678 GCA_964483645.1 uncultured Oscillospiraceae bacterium
GCAAGGGTGTGTCCGTGAATCTGGGTACCAAGGGCGCGTATCTGAACTGGAGCATTCCGGGAACGGGCGTATACGATCGTGTGCGGCTGGATACGCTGCTCAAGGACAAGCTGGGCGGCATGTTCGGCTTTGACAAGGCAGAGGAGCAGGACGAAAAGAAAGGCGCAAAGGCCACAAAGAAGACGGCTTCCGGAAAGACTTCAAGCCCGAAGAAGGAAGCGGGCTTGACCGAGGGGCAGCTGGACGCGCTGGCGCAGGAGGTTGCGCTGATCAACGTGCATCAGCAGGCGATTGATGTGAGCATCAAGGCGGCGGGCGAGCTGAACGCACAGAAGGCCGAGCAGGCCATTGAAGCGTGGCTTGAGGAGGGCGAAGCGCCCATCGGATTTGCCATAGAGACGGAGGTTTTGCCGGACAAGGGCGCGATTATGATCGACCTTGATCTGCCGGAGATTGAGGATATGCCGCAGAACAAGCTCGCTGAGCTTGCGGATGGCACGCGCAAGATCAAGAAAAAAACGCAGAAGGAACAGCGCGAGGACTATAAGATCTGCGTATTTGGATTGGGCGAGTATGTGGCCAGCCACGTGTTTGCTGTTGTGCCGCAGACCAAACGTGTGGTCGTCAGTGCGTACACGCAGCGAAGGGATGAGAAGACGGGCGAAGAAATGGACGAATTCATTTATTCCGTCATCTTCGAACGAAGCGATTTCAAAAAGAACTATCAGGACATGAATCCGTATGACTTCTGCCGCCAGAGGAAGAGCCGCTTTTATGTGCTCGCCAGCGGTGTGATGAAGCATATCGCCCCGTTTGAGCCGGAGGAAATCTGAGACGGCGGGCGGAAAGACAGAATAAAGGGGAAACGGTTTAATTCATGAGCAATACGAGGACGGCAGCCTTTCATACGCTTGGCTGTAAGGTCAATCAATACGACACGCAGGCCATGCGGGAGCGCTTTGAAGCGGCGGGCTACAGGACGGTTGACTTTGACGAGTCGGCAGATGTGTATGTGGTCAATACATGCACGGTCACCGGAACGGGCGACAAGAAGAGCATGCAGACCATTCGGCGCTGCCACAGGAAAAACCCGAACGCGGCTATTGTCGTTTCAGGGTGTCTTGCGCAGCGCGCGGCGGACGAGCTGAAGCTGCCGGGTGTGCGTCTGATTTTGGGAACGCAGCGGCGAGGAGAGGTCGTGGAGCTGCTTCATCAGGCGCTTGAACAGGATTGCGCGCTCATCGCAGTTCAGTCGCTGCGACAGGCGCCGTTCGAACGCCTGAGCGTGCATGCGCACGAGGGACATACTCGAGCGACGATGAAGATTCAGGAAGGCTGCGACCGCTGGTGTACATATTGTATCATCCCGTCGGTTCGAGGGCCGATCCGTTCGCGCCCGCTGGACGAGATCCGTGCGGAGGCAGAGAGTTTGGCAGAAGCAGGCTTTGCTGAGATCGTGCTGACGGGCATCCATCTGACCAGCTACGGGCGCGACGTGGGCGCGCAGGTCAGCCTTGTGGACGCTATTCGCACGGTACACAATGTGCAGGGCATTGCGCGCATCCGTTTAGGCTCGCTTGAACCCGTGATCATCACGCGGGAGTTTGTTACGGAGATTGCGCAGCTTCCCAAAGTCTGCCATCAGTTTCATCTGGCGCTGCAATCGGGCAGCGATACGGTGCTTGCGCGTATGCATCGGCGCTACACGAGCGGAGAGTTTTTGGAGGCATGCCGTCTGCTGCGTGAAACGTTTGAGGATTGTGCGCTGACCACGGACGTGATGACCGGCTTCCCCGGGGAGACGGAGGAGGAATTTACGCAGACGGTAGATACTTGCCAAAAGGCAGGGTTTGCGCGGATGCATGTTTTCCCTTATTCCGAGCGCGCAGGCACGAAGGCCGCGCAGATGAAGGACAGCGTACCAAAGGCTGTGCGCGAGGAGCGCGCGCGAAGGCTGATCGCCGTCGGCAAGGAGTTGGAAGAGCGGGTGCTCGCCGGTCGTATAGGGTGTATGGAAACGGTGCTCGTCGAGCAGAAGAATGTGGACGCAATCGGATACACGGGCAATTACATGCATGTGCATATCAAGCATGGCGAGCCGGGAGAGATGGTCAGCGTGAGGATTGTCAAGGCAGAGAACGGCGAGCTTTACGCGGAGCGCGTGTAAAACTCGCAAACAAGGCGAACAAGCCTAGAATCTGATCGAAGTGGAGGTATAAAAACATGGATGATTGTCTGTTTTGCAAGATCGCTGCGGGAGAGATTCCCAGCAGCAAGGTGTATGAGGACGAGGAAGTGCTGGCGTTTCGCGACGTCGCGCCGCAGGCGCCAAAGCATGTGCTTGTCATTCCCAAGAAGCATGTAAGCGGCTGGTATGATGCGCAGAATGAAAGCGACGCGCTGCTGGCGAAGCTGATGCGCACGGCGGCTGTGGCTGCAAGGATGGAAGGAATCGCGGACAGCGGCTTCCGCGTGGTTTCCAACTGCGGCAAGGATGCTCGGCAGAGCGTTGGCCACCTGCATCTGCACGTGCTTGGCGGGACGGAGATGGCGGATAAGATGGTTTAATGCATCCGAACTGCGTCCTCCCAAAGATGCTGCGTATTGTTTTATGCCGAAAACTTTTACAAGAAAATGCAAAACACGGTTGACGAGAATCAATTGTTGCGCTATAATTA
>CAZACG010000288.1:0-2671 GCA_964483645.1 uncultured Oscillospiraceae bacterium
TGGAAGAAGGTCGTGGAGGACTTCTACGGCCCGTTTGAACAAACGCTGAAAAACGCCGAGGAGCATATTGAGAAGATCGAGATCAAGGACGAGGTCTCCGATGTGGTCTGCGACAAGTGCGGCGCGATGATGGTCTATAAGCTTGGCCGCTTCGGTCGCTTCCTTGCCTGTCCGAGCTTCCCGGAATGCCGCAATACGAAGGCGATTCAGAAAGAGATTGAAGCGCCCTGCCCCGTTTGCGGCGGCAAGCTGCTGGAGAAAACCTCCCGCAAGGGGCGCAAATTCTACGGCTGCGAGCGATACCCGGAATGTGAGTTCGTCTCATGGGAAATGCCGGTCAGCGAAAAATGCCCCAAGTGCGGCGGATATATGGTCTATAAGCGCGGCAGAAAGGGCGAGGCGTACTACCTGTGCGCTAACGAAGCCTGTCGCGAGAAAATCGAAGCGCCGACAGAAAACGAAGGAGAATAATGCCTTCCTCCGTCTGTTCTCTCGCAGCGATTCTTCCGCAAGGAGAGAAGCGATGACGGCGTTTGTGCGGTTTGCAGGGTGGAGGATAAATCAGTATGGATCAAGCAACGGTTATCGGCGCGGGATTGGCGGGCTGCGAGGCGGCATGGCAGCTGGCAAAACGCAATATTCCCGTGCGCCTGATAGAAATGAAACCCAGCCGCTTTACACCCGCGCATCACAGCGCGGGTTTTGCTGAACTGGTCTGCTCCAATTCGCTGCGAAGCGACCAGCTGACCAATGCGGTCGGTCTGCTCAAAGAGGAAATGCGCCAGCTGGACAGCGTGGTGATGCGCGCGGCGGATCGGACGCGCGTGCCTGCGGGCGGCGCGCTGGCGGTGGATCGCGAGGCGTTTTCCCATGCCGTTACGGGGATGATGGAAAGTCATCCGCTTATTGAGATTGTTCGTCGGGAGGAAACGAAGATTCCCGAAGGAAACGTCGTCATTGCCACCGGTCCTCTGACCAGCGACGCCTTTGCAGAGCGCATTGCGCAGCTTCCGGGGCTGGAAACGCTCCATTTTTATGATGCGGCTGCGCCTATCGTTTCTGCTGAATCGCTGGATATGAGCAAGGTCTTTCGCGCCGGGAGATACGCAAGGGGCGACGATTACCTCAACTGTCCGTTTACACGCGAGGAATACATGGCCTTTTATCAGGCGCTGCTTTCTGCCGAAAAGGCGGAGGTTCATGGCTTTGATGGCACGCAGGTCTTCGAGGGCTGTATGCCCATTGAGGTCATGGCTCAAAGAGGCGAGATGGTCATGGCGTTCGGCCCGATGAAGCCCGTGGGCCTTGTGGACCCGCGAACCGGGCGAGAGCCGTACGCCGTGGTGCAGCTGCGCGCGGAGAACAAGGAAGGGACGATGTTCAACCTCGTCGGCTTCCAGACGCGGCTGAAGTGGGGCGAGCAAAAGCGCGTCTTCTCCATGATCCCCGGCCTTGAAAATGCGGAGTTTTTGCGCTATGGCGTGATGCATCGCAATACCTTCCTGCATTCTCCGGGCTTCCTTGACGAGCATTATCAGATGATTGCCCGCCCGGGTACCTATTTCGCGGGACAGATGACCGGCGTGGAGGGTTATGTGGAGAGCGCGTCAAGCGGCATGGTTGCCGGAATATCGCTTGCGCGGCAGATGCTGGGGCTTGAGCCGGTCGATTTTACGCGTCTGACGGCGATTGGCGCGCTGGCATACCATGTTTCGCAGGCCACGGGCGATTTCCAGCCGATGAACGCGAACTTTGGCTTAATTGAAAGCTACCCCAAAAAGATTCGCAACAAGCAGGAGCGCTACGGACATATCGCCGCGCGTTCGCTTGACTATATCGAAGCGCTGCGCTCTAATCCGCTCGCATGCGATTTTTATCCCGAGGGCTGACCGGGACGATGGCAGCGTTGCCCGGCGCGGCGCAGGATGGTATAATATAAAAGAATCGGTCGGGACAAAAGGTCATTATACTGGAAGCCGACGCTTTTGTGGATAGATGAGCCAAGCGGGTGAACAAAAGCCCCTTGGGCGCAAAATACCCGAAAGCTCGGTTGGCGTAGAAGGCATCCTGACGGTTCTCATGAGAAAGCAGCATCGGAGGGTTGACATATGGCACTCAAAGGCACAACGATCTGCGCCGTGCTCAAGGATGGAAAGATTTCCGTCGCGGGCGACGGGCAGGTGACGATGGGCGAATCGACCATCTTCAAGGCGACGGCGAGAAAGGTTCGCCGCATTTACGGCGGCAAGGTTGTTACCGGATTTGCGGGCAGCGTCGCGGACGCATTTGCCCTGTGCGAGCGGTTCGAGGCGAAGCTGGAGCAATATGCCGGTAATCTCGAACGCGCGGCGGTGGAGCTGGCGCAGGAATGGCGCGCGGATAAAGCGATGCGCAAGCTGGAGGCGATGCTCATCGTCGCAGGCGGGGATCAGATGATGATCCTATCCGGCACGGGCGAGGTCATCACCCCGGACGACGGCATTGCGGCGGTCGGCTCGGGCGGCAACTATGCGCTCGCGGCGGCGCGCGCGCTCAAGGCGAACACGACGCTTTCCGCGCATGAGATTGCGGAAAAGGCGCTGCATATTGCGGCGGATATCTGCGTGTTCACGAACCATAACGTCATCGTGGAAGACGTGTAACGAGCGGGAGGTGCGATTATGGAATTGAC
>CAZACG010000289.1:0-2660 GCA_964483645.1 uncultured Oscillospiraceae bacterium
GCTGGATCCGCACGAGGTCATGGAGCAGGTCGGCCTTGGCGCTCGTCTGAACAATTTCCCTGCGCAATTATCCGGCGGCGAGCAGCAGCGCGTATCCATCGCCCGCGCGCTGTGCAAAAATCCAGCGCTGCTTCTGTGCGACGAGCCGACCGGCGCGCTCGATTCCAAAACGGGCATTCAGGTGCTCTCCCTGCTGTGCGACGTATGCCGCACGCACAACGCCACCGTCGTTATCATCACGCACAACGCGCAAATTGCGCCGCTTGGAAACCGCGTGATTCGCGTCAAGAACGGCGGCATTGAGTCCGTTGAGCTTAACGAGCATCCTGCCCGCGTGGAGGATATCGCATGGTAAGCCGCAAGCCGCGCAATGTGCTTAGAAAGAAGCTGTTTCGGGACATATCCCGCTCGGCGATGCAGTTTCTTTCCATTATCCTGCTGTGCGCGCTGGGAACATTCGCTTTCGCAGCGCTCGACGGTATGGCGCGCATGACACAAACCACAACCGACACCTACTTTGAGGAAAACAATCTCTGCGATTTCTGGGTAACGCTGCCTGCGGGCATGGACAGCGCCGCGCTTGGCAAGCTGCGTGCCATAGACGGGGTGGAGGACGTTCTGGCCCGCTCCGTCACCGATTTGGAGACGACGCTCGGAGATCGCGTCAGCGCAAATGTCACCGCTTACGACGGCGAGATGACCATCAACACCCCGCTGCTGCGCGAGGGCGAGCTGCTTGATCCAGCAGACATGCGCGGTTGTCTGATTCAGGAGCGCTATGCCAAGGCGCAGGAGCTTGGCGTGGGCGACCGCATCGGCGTCAAGCTCAATGGCGAGGAGTTCTTCTTTCTCATTCGCGGCGTGGTGCTCAGCCCGGAATACGTCTCCCTCTCTCTGGGCACAGCCGCCAAGCCCGAGGAGTATGGCTTCATCCTCGTCAATGCGCGCGCCCTGCCGACGATTCCCCTGACGCAGGCGATCGTCACCCTCTGCAAAGGCGCGGAGGAAGACGTCGTCAAGGCCGCTATTGAAGCCGCTCTGCCCGATGCGCTGGTGATGGGGCGCGACGCGCATCAAAGCACGGCGCGCTGCGAGAACGACGCGCAGATGTTTGAAAATCTGACCTATGTGTTTCCGCTTCTGTGCTATGCCGTCGCCGCGCTGATCGTCATGACGACGCTCTCGCGCATGATCGACAATCAGCGCATGCAGATGGGTACGCTCAAGGCGCTCGGCTTTTCTCGCAGGCAGATCCGCAATCACTACCTCTCCTATGCGCTTGTCCCCTCGTTCATGGGCGCGCTGATCGGCACGCTAATCGGGCATTACACGCTGCCCTACGTGCTCTGGGACGCGCTGATGAGCCAGAGCGAATTCCCCTATCGCCTGGAGCCGCGCATCTCCCCGCTCGCATGGTGCATGGTGGGGCTGACCGTAGCGATGAGCGTGGCGATCTGCTATTACACCTATCGCGTATCGGCCAGAGAGACGACCGCCGCGCTGCTGCGAGCCAAGCCGCCCAAGGCCGGCAGGCGCATCCTTCTGGAGCGCATTACGCCGCTGTGGTCGCATCTATCCTTCAATTCCAAGATGATCGTGCGCAATCTGATGCGCAATAAGCTGCGCACATTCATGTCCTTTATCGGGCTTCTGTGCTGCACGGCGCTGATCATCACTTCCTTCGGCTTGCAGGATTCCGTCACGCGTCTGTCGCGCAACTATTACACGCGCACGCTGCGCTACGACGTTCGCGCCAACCTGAAGGGCAGCGTCGGCACGGCGGAAAGCTACGAGAGACGTTTGGAGGCCGAGCGCGCGGAATGCATCATGGAAAAATCCGTCTCCCTGCGCGCAGACGGCGGCGAGCGAACCGCGCTGCTCACTGTGCTCCGGGACGATCAAAGCATGCAGTATCTGGGCGAGAACGAAGCCTTTGTCGAGCTTAACACGGGGACGTTGGCTGTCACCTATAAGCTCAGCAGGACGCTCAGCATCTGTGTCGGCGACACAGTGCGGTTGTATCTGCCCGGCGACGACGAGCCGCTGCTCATGACGGTCGGACAAATCGTACACAACAATACCGTGCAGGGGCTCTATATGAACCGCAGCACATGGGAAGCACAGCGCAAGGGGACGTTTGCGCCCACGGCGATTCAGCTGCACGCGCCGAGTCAGGCCTGCATCGCTTCGCTTGAAGCCATGGATGAGGTGGACAGTCTCGACGATCCGAATCAGATGATCGAGGATATGCTCAACATGCTGGACGCGCTCTCCTCCGTTTTCTCCATGATTACCGTCATCGCGCTGGCGCTGGCTTATGTCATCTGCTACAACATGGGACTGATGAACTTTGTGGAGCGTCTACGTGAATATGCCACGCTCAAGGTTCTGGGCTATCATCAAAAGGAAATCCGCGGCTTGATCCTGCGTGAAAACCTGCTGATCTCCGGTTTGGGCGTGCTCTGCGGCGTATACCCGGGCTATTTACTCACCGACGTGGTCATGCATACCTGCGAGCCAGAATCGGGCTTCTATCCAGGCGCGCCAACCGTGCAATCCATCCTGCTGGCCTGCGTCATCTCCTTCTGCTTCTCCGTCTTTATTCAATGGATGCTCACGCGCAAGGTGAAGAAGATCGACATGGTTGAGGCGCTTAAATC
>CAZACG010000290.1:0-2658 GCA_964483645.1 uncultured Oscillospiraceae bacterium
GCCCGGGACGGATGCCGCCGCTTGCGGATTGGGCATTCATGAGGAATGACGGGTTTCAAAGCGCTGTGCGTGCGTCGGAACGGCAGAGGCGAAGAGGGCTTTCGCCGCTCTGCCGCAGGACGTGCGCACCATCTGCCTTTGCGGGAGGATTACACCAGAAACGGCATTTCCTTTGAAAGGAGCACCCCATGTTTCATGGCAAAATGAAAGCCGTCACCTTCAGCTACGATGACGGTATTACGCAGGATCAGCGGCTGATCGCCATGCTGAATCACTACGGTCTTAAAGGAACCTTTAATCTGAATTCCGGACTGATGGGGCATTTCAGCGCGCTGATCCGCGAGGATGTGACCGTCGCGCACGCAAGACCCCTTCCCCGCGAAACGGAGCGCATTTACCGCGGACACGAGGTCGCCGCGCACACGCTCACCCATCCGCTCCTTCCCGAGCTGCCCGATGAGGAAATCATCCGGGAGGTCGAGCAGGATCGGCTGGCGCTGTCCGACATGGTCGGATACGAGGTAAAGGGCATGGCCTATCCCGGCGGCGGCGTCAACTTTGACGAGCGCGTAGCCGGGATACTGCGCGAGCACACCGGCGTGCGCTACGCCCGCACCACAGTATCCAGCCACAGCTTTGACATGCAGAGCGATTTGTATTGCTTCCGGCCTACAGTGTATCATCACCGGGAATGGACGAAGATGGAGGAGCTGGTGAATCGCTTCCTCGCCGAGCCCGCCGACAAGCCGCAGCTGCTCTACATCTGGGGGCATGCCTATGAGTTCGACATCCGCAACGACTGGGATGCCTTTGACAAGCTCCTCGCCCGACTGGCGGGTCATCCCGACGTGTTCTATGGCACCAACAGCGAGGTGCTGCTCGGAGAGGAATCCGCGCAGCACGCCGCTCGATGAACCCCGTTTATTTTTCGCCCTCGTCGCCCGGATTGGCCCGATAGACCTCACTGGTTCGATAGCGCAGGAACATGAGCACCGCGCAAAGCGTCCAGCCCACGGGATACGCCAGCGCAACCGCGACAAAGCCCAGTCCCATCGCCTTGGTCACCGCCAAATAGATCTGACGGAAGACCACAAAGGAGGAGAGCATAATCAGCGTCGGCGCTACGGCGTCGCCGATACCGCGCAGCACGCCGGAGAAGACCGAGAAGGTCACCAGCGCCAGATAGAAGGGCGTGCCGAGGCGGATGAAACGCACGGCATAATCAACTACATCCGCATCCGGCGAGAAGAAGCGAGCCAAAGACTCTGCCAGCACCACAACCACCACGCCGAGAATGGCCGTGATGGAAAGATTGAGCGTCAGCGCCAGCTGCGTGCCCTTGCGGGCGCGCAGCTTTTGATTTGCGCCCCAGTTTTGTCCGGCAAAAGTGGTGGCAGAGGAGCTGATGGAATTCGAAGGAATCTGCAAAAACGCCTCGACCTTGCTGAAGATGCTGTTTCCCGCCATGCAGGCCGAGCCGAAATAATTGACATAGGACTGCACAAACGTATTAGAGAACGCCGTGATGGTAGATTGAATGGCCGAGGGCAGGCCCACGTGCAAGATGCTCTTGAGGGTCTCCATGTCCACATGCAGCTGTCTCCAGCGAATGCCATAGGGCAGATCCTTATGGGACAGACTCACAAGCACCAGCAGCGCGGAGACGCATTGAGCTATCACCGTCGCCAGCGCAACGCCCTCCACCGCCATGCCAAAGGCCAGCACAAAGAGGAGATCCAGCACCGTATTGAGCACTGCCGAGACGATCAAAAACATCAGCGGCCGCCTTGAATCGCCCACCGCGCGAAGAATTCCGCTGCCCATGTTATACACCAGAACGCCGACGACGCCCGCAAAATAAATCGCCAGATAGGCGTGGGACTGCGGCATGACGTCCTCCGGGGTCTGCATAAAGCGAAGCATGGGATCAATCACCGCAAACCCCAGACAGGTTGCAACAATACTCAGCAAAAACGTCAAAACAATGGTCGTCTGCACGGCGCTGCTCAAGCGCTTGCTGTCATGCGCGCCAAAGCGCTGCGAAATAATGACCGAGGAGCCCACGGACAGGCCGTTGCAAAAACCCAGCACCGTGTTGATGACCGTACCCGTGGAGCCCACGGCAGCCTGCGCCTCCTTGCCCACAAATTGACCGACCACAATCGTGTCCACCGTATTATACAGTTGCTGAAACAGCAGGCCGATTGCCAGCGGCACGGCAAATTGCAGCAGGTGTCGTCCGATGCTGCCCTGCGTCATATCCGAATCGATTCGAGCCAAATTGAATCCCTCTTTCCTGTGTTCCCAAAACAGAAGCTATCGGGCGAATGCTGAACATTTCAAAACACAATTTGGGAAGAAGCATGGGTTCTGCGAGCTTGCGGCTCTGCACCGGCGGGCGTTCTTCCCGCCCTTTTGAGCCTTCAGCACAGCTTCTTCGTTTTTTCAAATGTCCGGCTTTGCAGCTTGACAGCTCCTTTGCGCATAATCATGGCTGTCAGCATCAAAAGCATCCTTCCAAGCCTCCGTTCGCACGGATGCCTTGTTCGCTGTTCTGATGCCGACAGCCTCATTGCCGTTTATTCCAGATGCTCTCCCTTTTTCTCTGCCTCCTCCAGCTCATGCATATACTTATACACCGTATAACGCGAAACACCC
>CAZACG010000291.1:0-2647 GCA_964483645.1 uncultured Oscillospiraceae bacterium
TTTCAGGGACGGATTTGAGATCCCGTTCGAGGTGTTCTTGGGCTTTAAGGGCGACAAGGTGCCGGATATCGACCTGAACTTCTCCGGTGTATATCAGCCGCGCGCGCATGCCTACATCGAAGAGCTTTTCGGCAAGGAATATTGTTATCGAGCCGGCACCATCGGCACGCTGGCAGACAAGACGGCATATGGCTATGTGAAGAAGTACTGCGAGGAACGCGAGCTTGTGCTCTCGGAAGCGGAGATGAACCGTCTGGCGCTGGGCTGCGTGGGCGTTAAGCGAACCACGGGTCAGCACCCTGCGGGCATGGTCGTGCTTCCCAAGGAATACAAGATTCAGCAGTTTGTCGCCATCAATCATCCGGCCAACGACATGAGCAACCCGGTCATTACCACGCATTATGATTTCGGCTCCATGCACGATGTACTGGTGAAGCTGGACGTTCTGGGACATGACGATCCGACGATGATCCGTATGCTGATGGATTTGACGGGTGTGGATGCGCAAACCATTCCGCTGACCGATCCCAAGGTGATCTCTCTCTTTTCGGGAACGGAAGCGCTGGGTGTTACGCCGGAGCAGATCGGCTCCAATACGGGTACTTATGGCGTGCCGGAGTTCGGAACGCGCTTTGTCCGTCAGATGCTGGAGGAGACCAAGCCGACAACCATGGACGAGCTCATCCGTATTTCCGGCCTTTCCCATGGTACGGACGTATGGATTGGCAACGCGCAGGACATTGTCAAAAACGGCATTGCGCCGTTCTCTTCTTGTATCTGTACGCGCGATGACATTATGAATGCGCTGATGGATTACGGCGTCGCGCCCAAAATGGCGTTTGATACCATGGAGTCTGTGCGAAAGGGCAGAGGCTTGCGTCCGGACATGGAGGAGGCCATGATTGCCAATAATGTGCCTCAGTGGTTTATTGATTCGTGTAAGAAGATCAAGTACATGTTCCCCAAGGGGCATGCGGTGGCGTACGTGACCATGTCCCTGCGCGTGGCATGGTACAAGGTCTATCGCCCGGCGGCCTATTACTGTGCGTATTACACCGTGCGAGCGGATTGCTTTGACGGCAGTATATTGGGCGGCACGCTGGAATCCATCCGCGCGCGTTACAAGGAGATGGACGAAAACAGCAAGGATCTCACACAGAAGGACAAGGATCTGATGATTATCATGGAGCTGGTCATCGAGATGCTTTGCCGAGGCATCAAATTCGCACCCATTGATCTTGAAAAGTCGGATGCGACGAAGTTTCAGGTGCTCTCCGACACGCTTATCCGCATGCCCTTCAACGCGCTTCCGGGAATGGGCGAAGCGGCAGCGCAGAGTATTGTCGATGCGCGCAACGAATCGCCGTTTATTTCCGTGGAGGATCTTCGAAGCCGCTCTAAGGTTTCTTCCTCGCTGATTGATCTGATGCGCGAGAGCGGATGCTTGCAGGGATTGCCGGAAAGCAACCAGACGACGCTGTTTTCATTCTGAAAACGCCAAAACACAAGTCTTAAATTGACGGGAATAGCTTCAAAATAGCTGTGAAAGGGTTGTATTTTTGAAAAAGCAGTGATATAATAGCACAGTAAGATGTTATGTAAGCATGGAAAGCTGCACTGAGCAGTTGATGAGAAAGAGTGGGATGGGATATGCCCACTCTTTCTGTTGAATAGACTATTTTGACTTTGGGAGTGTGTGAATGGCACAAAGCGATCTGACCCGCATTGTCGAGCCGGCCTGCCGACAGTTGGCCGATCAGCTTCATTATGAGCTGGTGGATGTTGAAATGGCGCGCGAGGGCGCGAGCCGATATCTGCGGATCTATATTGACAAACCCGACGGAATTACCTTAAGTGACTGTGAGACGTATCATCGCGCCGTGGCTCCCTTGGTTGATCGCGTGGATTACGATTTCCTTGAGGTGTGTTCGCCGGGTATTGATCGTCCTCTGAAAAAGCAGAAGGATTATGATGCGCATGCAGGCAGCCGCGTGGAAGTGCATCTGTTTCGTCCCGTGGACAAATGCAAGCGCTTTGAAGGCGAGCTCGTGGGCCTTGAGGACGGTGTGGTGACCCTTGACATGGACGGCGAGCGCAGAACCTTTGCGCTCAAGGATATTGCACTGTGCAAGCCTGTGATCGTGATCACCGAAGAGGATCTTGAAATGGGTGAAGAGATTGACGATGAGGAAGGAGAAGCACGAGATGATTGACAAGAACGAAAACAAAGAGATGATCGAGGCTGTTGCGCTTTTGGCCAAGGAGAAGAGCATCAGCAAGGAAGTGCTCTTTTCTGCGATCGAGGAAGCGCTCAGGAGCGCCTATAAGAACAACTTCAATAAGCAATACGGCGTGCCGCCTTCCAATGCGAATGTGCGCGTGGAGCTTGATCGCGTGAGCGGCGCAGTGCGTCTGTATGCGCGCAAGACTGTTGAACGCTGGGTGACGGACGAGGCCAGCGAGATTTCCATTGAGGAGGCTCGCGCCATCCAGCCCAGCTATGACGAGGGCGACATCGTAGAAATCGAGGTTACGCCGAACAATTTCCGCCGAGTCGCTGCGCAGACGGCCAAGCAGGTCATCGTGCAGAAGATCCGTGAAGCCGAGCGTGGCAAGGTCTATGACGATTTCATTGAGAAGGAAAACG
>CAZACG010000292.1:0-2629 GCA_964483645.1 uncultured Oscillospiraceae bacterium
TCGCGGAACTTGGTCTGAATTTGGTAAATCATGAAGGGATACTGCGTATAGCTGTCTGCCACGTCGCGCACAAAATGCACGGAAGCTTCCTCGTGGGTCATGCCCAGCACCATATCCGCGCCGGAGCGATCCTGAAAGCGCAGCAGCTCGCTGCCAATGGAATCAAAGCGCCCGGATTCGCGCCACAGCGTCGCAGGCATAGTCACCGGGAAGAGCAGCTCCTGACCGTCAATCCGATTCATCTCCTCACGGATAATCTTTTCGATCTTGGCGGTAATGCGCTTGGTTATAGGAAACAGCGTGTAGATACCATTTCCAACCGGCTTGATGTAGCCGCCGCGCATCATCAGCGCTTGGCTGGCGATGACGCAGTCAGCAGGCGTCTCCTTGTACCTCTTGGATACGAGATTCTTCAGTTTCATGATCGTTCACTCCTTATGATGCTCTGAATATGACCGGTCTGCGCGCCGTGCGCGCACCTCTTCCGAATCGGTTTACAGCATGAAGCTCCTCCGTGCTCGCCGCACGATGCTTTGCGCAATTTCCTATGCGCCCGGCAAGCGCGCCATTTGCACAATTCTCTGTTGTACAAAAAAACTTCGCCCCTATCGCAGGGGCGAAGCATTGCTTCGCGATACCACCTTGCTTCAACGCTCGCGCGTCCTCGCCTGCTCTATATCGGGAGCACCCGGCAGGATTTCGTCCGCTGACGCGTTCTCCTGCGCACTCGGGAGGCCGGAGCTTCTCGTCGCCAAACGCGCGCCTCGCAGCAAACGGCGCGCTCTCTTGAGTCTGACAAACGAAGCCTTCTCCTTCATTGTACTCGCTTATTATATCAGATAAATCCGCAAAGCGCAACAGCAAACCGCGTTCCTTCCTTCATTTGTCCCCTGATCTTTATCGCCATTGGCCCAGCATATCCTGCATAAAACCATAGACGTCCATATCGTAGACCGAGCGCAGGTTTTCGCGCGTAAGCGTCCGCTCTATTACACCCTGCGCGACGCAGCGCCCATGATGCATCAGCACGGCATGCGTTCCGTATTTTTTGGCAAGACTCAAATCATGAACAACAGACATCACCGCGCGCCCGGGCGTTTTAAGCCACTGCTCAATAAGCGAGAAGATGTGCTTTTGATAGACCAGATCCAGATGATTTGCCGGTTCATCCAGAATCAAAATCTGCGGATCCTGTGCAAACACTTGCGCCAGAAACGTCCGCTGCATTTCTCCGCCGGAGAGCGTGAGCATACTGGCATGGCGCAGCTGCGTCAGCCCGGTCATCTCAAGCGCGCGCTCCACCTGCTCTTTTCCCTCCTCATCTCCACCGGAAAGGAAATGAGAGGTATAGGCGTAACGCCCCAGCGTCACAATCTCCTCCACCGAATAAGCATAGCCGACTGAGTTTCTCTGAGAAAGCACGCCGAGGCTGTGCGCCAGCTGCGCAGGCCGATAGCTGCGAATATCCTTGCCCGAGAGCATCACGTGGCCGGAATACGTCACGCCCTGCGCAATTGCTTCAATGAGCGTCGATTTTCCCGCGCCATTGGGGCCGACCAGCATCAGCCATTGTCCCTGCTGCACATGCAGCGAAAGATCGTCCACCACGACATGCTCCCCATAGCGCACCGTCACATGCTCCGCCTTCAGCATCCCTTTCCCCCCGCCTTTCCCGTGTGATAAAAGATGACGATAAACGCCACCGCACCGACAAGCGAGGTCACCACGCCGATGGACAGCTCAATCGGGCTCAGTAGCGTTCGTGCAATCAGATCAGCCAGCAGTAGAAAGATCGCGCCGAAATAGAGCGAAGCCGGCAACAGCCGTCTGTGATTGGGCCCGACCAGCATGCGCGCCATATGCGGTGTGACCAAACCCACAAAGCCGATGCATCCGCCGATGGATACGCACACGCCGATCAGCGCCGATACCGCAATGAGAATCGTCAGCTTGACTCGTTTAACATTCACACCGATATGCCTTGCGTTGTCCTCGCCGATGGCAAAGGCGTTCAGCTCGCGGCTCAGTTTCAGGATCACGCTGCCGCAGATCAGCAGCGCGAGGGCAAGAATCTTCGCCTGCATTTGATTCGCACCGGATAAGGAACCCATCGTCCAAAAAGCAATGGAACGCACCCTCTCATCCGCAAAGGAAATGATCAGATTGATGGCGCTGGAGGTGAACATGGAAAAAATCACGCCGATGAGAATGATGCTGCTTGTGGACAGCGAACGATCCAGCACATACGCCAGCGACAGAATCAGAATCAGCGACAGAAAGGCGAAGCCCATCGCCATAATCATCGTCGCGCCGTAGGGGAGGCCGGGAATTGTCACGCCAAAGGCCAGCGCGATCACCGCCCCCAGCGATGCACCGGAGGAAACGCCAAGGGTCGATCCGTCCGCCAAAGGGTTGCGCAGCAGCCCTTGCATTGCCGCACCGGCGACGGAAAGCGCCGCGCCGGAGAGCGCCACGCACAGCACGCGCGGCAGACGCACGGACAGAATGATCGATTTGGATACGCCTTCGGGCACGGGAACGCCGCGCAGCGTGTTCCAAATGGCGATCAGCGTATCTTCCAGCGGAATGGACACGCTGCCCACGCAGACGCACAGCAGCATCGTTGCGA
>CAZACG010000293.1:0-2626 GCA_964483645.1 uncultured Oscillospiraceae bacterium
GCCAGATAGAGCGCCTGCTGACCGCTGGTTTTGTTCATCGCTTCAAGCAGCTCAATCGTCCTGCGGTTCGTTTCATCTACGCGGGTACGCGAAGCATCCATATCCGCAACATAATCCCTGAAATGCTCAAGCACGCCTTGGGAAAGCTGATGCATATTGACCACATCCTGCGTCATCTGCGCAATGGCCTGCACCGCCGCATTCATCTCCTGCTGGGCTTTCTGCTGTTCGCTTCCCGTCTGCGCCAGTACCTGCTTCAGATGCTCAAACTCGCTCCCCAGCGCAACATTCATCCGCTGCACAAAGACCTGTGCAATACGATCCACACCCTCTACCTGCGCCTGTGTCGCAGCCACTATGAAGTTGTCCATTGAACGCTGAACCGGCAGCATGGCGCGCATGATGCTCTGCTCCATTTGCACGGCCATTTTTTGGCTAACGTCCTCAACTGCCTGACGGATATAAGCCGTTTGCTCCTGCTGCAAGGTGAGCATCGCCGTTTCCTCCGAAACCGGCTTGGGCATCGCATAGAGACTGAAAACCTCGCAGAACCGGTCAATCGCCTTCTGGCATTTTCCAACGACGCGATTATAGAGCAGGTTGAAGGAAAGAGAACCGATCACGCCCACGATAGAGGTTAAAAACGCCGTGCTCATTCCGCCAATCAGCTTCTCCATCGCAGCGAGCAGCGCAGCCGTGTCCGCCGCGTCAAGCGTCAGTCCGGACAGACCCATGACAAGCCCCAAAAATGGTCCCAAAATGCCCAGCGAAGTCAGGATGCCGGGCGTAATCTCGGCAAGGCGCGCGCCTCCCGCGCAATCGCTCACCGAGTCCTCATTGATATACAGCGTCACATCGCAGGATTCACCATGCGCATCAAGCATTTCGGCATTCTGAAGAAAATCCGTCCACGGCGCACGCAACCTGTCTCCCAAAAAATGAATATCGTTCCATGATCCTTTTTCCTTGTTCTGCTTACTCTGCGTAACGATTGTGCGCGCAGCACGTCGCAGCCTCCTTGTCACGCCGTAAAGCGGAAGAAGACAGCTGCTCATGGCAAACAGCAGCACGGCTACAATCGCCAGATAGATCAGCGCATCCAGAGAAAACACACTTCTGAGTACATTGACAAACGCCATATTCCGATTCCTCCCTGCGGCAGAATTCGACTTTTCTTTCTTCTTTGTCTACATTGTAACCGATTTGCGTCATTCTGTAAAGCAAGCTGCCACGCTCGGATCAGGCAGCACCTTTTCTGTTCAAAGTATATCAAACTCAATAGACGCTCTAATATGGCTATTGTTTTATATAAGGCAGATTACCTCTAAAGACATATACTATTTTATATCATTTGCCGAATTTACTTTCAGGGTCTGAAACCTCTACAAAATCACTTGCGAAACCGTAAAGGAATCTGTACAATATATATGCTCGTTTATACAGAGCATCACTTTATATTGACATATCATTTCAGGAGCGACTCATATGACTAAGAAACGTGCGTTGGATCCCGCCATGATCGACTCGGTTGCTCAGAACATGTTCCATGTTCTTCCGCTGATTAAAAAGCGTTTGCTACATATGGATCTTGTTCAAAAGGAGCACGGCACTCCCCTATCCCATGTTCAGGTGCTGGTCATGCTTCAGGACGTGGGCACCCTGTCTGTCTCTGAAATTTCTCGCAGACTGGGCATCGCCAAGCCCAACATTACGCCGCTGGTTGATCGTCTGTACGAGGCCGGCTATGTCGATCGCCGCCACGACGAAAACGATCGCCGCGTCGTCAACATCGTCCTGCTTCCCGCAGGCGAAGAAAAGCTCGCCGCCATCCGTGCAACCATTTCCCGCCAGATTCAGGCGCAGTCCGAGGGGCTTACGCAGTCCGAGTTCCGCGAGCTCAATGATTCCCTCTCCAGCGTCGTCCGTATTCTTTCTTCCCTGTAATTCGACGCATGAAGTCCTTTTCCGATACAAAAGACGAATGAGTCGCTTTCATTCTTCCCTGCATCAAGCCGCCTTGCATCGGATATATGCCGATTCGCGCAGCTTCCCATTGCATATCAAAAGCCGACAGGTTACAATCCTGTCGGCTTTTTGATTGATTAAAGATTTTTTAGGGGATGGCGAAAAGCCGTGCACACCGAGCACAAAGCAGCTTTGGGAGCAAAACCGCCTCGTCTCATGATCCGGCTTCCCTTTCGGAAGCAGGCTTTTGCTCCTTCCAAGGATGATAGGTCGGTACCACGCTGGCAATCGCTTCCACAGCACGACCGTCGTTTTGATCGACAACAGCTTCCAGCGTTTCCATCATGCGTTCAAACTGTTCATCGTCGATCTTATCCACATTCGCCACAAATATTTTCTTATGCGCCGTTTGGGTCATCTTGTCACGTTCGGAGTCCATAAGCAGCTCCTCGTACAACTTCTCCCCTGGGCGCAGACCAATGATCTTGATCGGCATATCCACATTGGGTTCATAGCCATATGCACGAATAAGCTTCTGAGCCAGATCCATAATGCGCACAGGCTCGCCCATATCCAGCACAAAAATCGAGCCAGATTGAGCAATACCGCCCGCCTGCAAAACCAGCTGAGCCGCCTCGGGAATCGTCATAAAGTAGCGCGT
>CAZACG010000294.1:0-2624 GCA_964483645.1 uncultured Oscillospiraceae bacterium
ATACAGGCAAGGCGAACGCCTGAGGAGGGGATGAAATCCATGAGAAAGAAACATCCTTTTCTTTATACCGTGCTGCGGCGCGCCATCGTTCTTGTGCTGCTGCTTATGATGATTCTGACGGCGTATCATCAGTCCACGGGCTCCTTGGTCTCTCCGGAAGGCTTCATGGCCGGAATCATAACGCCGATACAGAGCACTTTATCGGGCGTAAGACGCGCCTTTTCGGATTATCTGTATCGTGTGAAGCTCAGAAGCAACATTGAATATGAATACAATCAGCTCAAGGCGCAGAATGACGAGCTGGTTCTCAGAAGCTTGCTGTATGAGGAGCTGGAGGAGGAGAATACCCAGCTTCGCGCGCTGCTGGGCGAATATGATGCGCGCGCTTCTATGAACCCCGTGCTGGCCAGCGTCATTGCCAGCGAGTCCGGAAACTACTTTTCAACCTTCACCATCAATAAAGGACGTAACGACGGCGTGGATACGCAGATGGCGGTCATTACGTCGCAGGGACTTGTCGGTTATGTCTACGAGGTTTTTGCCACGACCTCCAAGGTCATTACGATTATTGATGATCAGGCCAGCCTTGCGGCGCTGATTGAAAGCAGCCGAGATCAGGGCGCGGTCAAGGGAACGCTGGGCAGCACGGGAGAGCCGCTTTGCAGAATGTACTATCTTTCCGCAGACAGCGTTCCGCGCCCGGGCGACCGCGTCATCACCTCGGGCGTTGGCGTATCCTTCCCCAAGGGCCTGCTGATCGGTTACGTGCGCGAGAGTACGCGGGCTATTGAAGATAATAAGCACTACATTGTTGTTGAGCCGGCAGCGGATTTTGAGCATATTGAAAACGTGCTCGTACTGCGCTATTACGCGGACGTTGAGGAGATGCCGGAAAACTACAACAATACAGAGGTTATTATCGCGCCTGTCGCGACAGCCAGACCGCAGGCTGTGATTGAGGAAGAACGCTTGGCGGCTTCTACGCCGGTTCCGCTTCCGGATGCGCCCGGCAGAGCGACGCCGACTCCGGCTCCCGAGGTTGTGGATTTCATTGTGGATGAGGAAGCTATGGGCGATTTGGCGCAGCAGTTTGTTGAGGCGACGCCGTCGCCGACCGTAGAGACGGAGCGGACGCCTGCGCCTACGCCCACCATGGATCCGGATCTTGAAATGACGGAAGATGACGGCGGCTTCCCGGAGAACCTGTAGAAGACAGCGAGGTGAACATATATGTCCAAAACGCTTCGGCTGCTCATGATAGCGGTGGTTGCATGCCTTTTGCAAACCAACCTGTCGGGCTATGTCAGGATTGCGGGCGTTGCTCCGGATTTTATGATTGCCATGCTGGTTGCGGCGACGGGTTACTGTGGCGCGTATGGCGGATTTTGCATAGGTTCCATTGCGGCGATGCTCTATGACGCAAGCGTAGGCTATGTTCTGGTGCTTAATCTGGTCGGATATACCTTTATTGGATGGGCAGCGCCGCTGATGCGAGGCTTTTTTGGACGGCTGATGCGCAAGCTGAAGCATAAAAGCTATCTGGAGATGATGCTTGTCGCTTTCATCCTGACATTGATCCGAGAAATCCTCTATATCGGCTATCTCTTTTTGATCGGCGCGGAGCAGAGCATGGTCACGCTTCTGCGCATGCTGCTTTGCGCGGCATACACTGCGCTACTGATTTTTCCGTGTTCGCTGCTGGTCGGAAAGATGATGAGCTGGCATCCGATCAAGAACAAAAGACGGCAGGATGATCTAATTCAAGACGCCGCTACAGAAAACCATCGCTTATGACCTCGGAGGCATAGAAACACGTGTACAAAGAATATCGGGGAAGATACCGTTTCGTCGCTGCTGTAATTGCGCTGCTTTTTTGCATTTTGATAGCGCAGCTGTTTAACCTGCAAGTGCTTCACTATGAGGAAAACACAGATAGCGCATCGAGCAAAAAGACCAAGACCATTACCAGTCAGGGTTCGCGCGGAACGATCATGGACATCAACAGCCTGACGATGGCCTACGATAAGCAGATTTATAACATACAGTTCTATAGGGACCCGAACTATACGCCGACGGAAACGGATGACGAGGGCAACACGCTCTCTCAGTATCAGGTATATACCAATGCCATTATCAATGTCATTGATATCGTGGAACGCAATGGCGGCACGCTCAATACGACGTTTTCGCTTGAACAGGATGCCATGACGGGGCGCTGGGTCTTTACGTGGAACAACAATGACTATACGCAGTCTCAGCAGAACGCCCGAGAGGAAATGTGGCGCAGCAACTTCTATCTTTCCGGCGTGGATCAGCAGGAGCTTTTTACAAGGCTTTGCACGCGGTACAGAATCCCGGAGGATATGAGCGTTGAGAAAAAGATACAGGTGCTTGGCGTTTGGGAAACCATGCAGAACAATGCGTTCCTTTCTCAGCCGATCACCATTGCATCCAATGTAAGCTGGGAGACGGTCATTGAGATTGAGGCTAAGGCGCTGACGCTTCAGGGAATTACAGTTTCCGTCAGCAGTCAGCGTGTGTATCCCAATGGAACGCTGGCCTGCCATGTGATCGGATATATCGGCAAGATTCAAAATTATGATACGTATTATTCCAGCTACAAG
>CAZACG010000295.1:0-2620 GCA_964483645.1 uncultured Oscillospiraceae bacterium
CCACGACGGCAACATAGGACTCTGGAAAGCATTCGCCGATGATCCGGCAGATCACAGCGGATGTTGCGGGCGCATAGGCGGAGGGCTTGAGCACGCAGCAATTGCCTGCGGCCAGCGCACCGATGAGCGGCTCCATGGTCAGCATGAAGGGGTAATTCCACGGAGACATGATGAGCACGACGCCGTAGGGATTGCGGATCGTGAAGCTTCGGGCGTGAAACTGTGCCGGCGGCGTTGGCACATGGCGGGGCCTTGACCAACGATTCAAATGCGACAGCGTATAGGAAAGCTCGCTGAGCGTCAGGCCAATCTCGCACATGTACGCTTCGGAGGCGGATTTACCCAGATCCTGAGCGAGCGCTGCTTCAATCTGCGCTTGAGCGGCATGGATGGCGGCGCGCAGTCTTTGGAGCGCGCGACGTCTGAAGGCGACAGAAAGCGTTTCGCCTGTGCCGAAGTATTCGCGTTGAGCGGATATGAGTTCAGTGACGTTCATGAATGATCCTCTCCTTGAAAATCGTATGGGAAAGCCTGTTTGAGGGTCCGGCTGCGGCGGAGCATGCGGGTGCGGAGGGCGTAACTTAACAAGGAAGACCGGATGATTATACCGCCGAAGGGGCGGCTTGCGCAAGATGGCTCTTGGCCAAATCATGGTGCGCGTAACCTTGGAAATATGATATAATGAATGCCATCATGATATAGAGGGGGTGGGCTGATGAACAGGCTTATGCGCGCGCTGGCGTTGCTGGCGATGATTCTGCTGCTTTGGGTGCCGACGGCGGGCTTGGCGAAAACCATTGAGGTGATCGCCGAAGATTACCCGATTGAGGAGGACGGCCGGTATGATTCGATGGAGGAGGTTGCCGTATATCTGGCGACCTATGAAGAATTGCCGGAGAACTATATGACCAAAGCCGAGGCGCAGGCGCTTGGCTGGATTTCTGGGCAGAAGAATCTCTGGAAGGTAGCCTATGGCTGCTCCATTGGCGGCGACCGATTCGGCAATTACGAAGGAATTTTGCCGGATGCAAAAGGACGCAAATGGACGGAATGCGATATCGACTTCAGCGGCGGCGCGCGAAATGCCAAGCGGATTGTTTTTTCAAACGACGGGTTAATTTATTATACGGACGATCATTATGCGACCTTCGATGAGATTGAGGTGATCTTTCTGGCTGCGGTGGTCAGCTATGGAGAGAGCTATACCTCGTGTGCGGAGGTTGCGGCGTATTTGCACACGTATGGCGAACTGCCGATCAACTATATCGTCAAGGACGATGCGTATGACCTCGGATTTTCAGCCAAGCAGGATAACATGGGCGAGGTTGCACCGGAATTTGCCATCGGTGGGGATGTATTCGGCAACCGCGAGGGGCTTTTGCCCACGGCACAGGGAAGACGGTATTACGAATGCGACGTGGACATGGTGAACGGCAAGCGCGGAGAATGCCGCCTTGTGTATTCCAACGACGGGCTGGTTTTCTACACGCAGGATCGCTACAAGAGCTATGTACAGCTGTACTAATCGCGCGCGTGAAAACTCGGCCGAGCATCAATCGGTATAAGCACTATGCGCTCTGCGATGAAACGATCGTATAGGCCGAGAAGACACTAAAAAGACGAGGAGGAATTGCATGAAAACGGTCGTGCTTGAGCTGGAGCATATTCATACGCCCGAGGCGCTGCAAATCTATCTGCAATACAGGTTGGGTTTTCCGGCGTATTATGGGCGAAAACTTGACGCGCTATATGATATGCTGAGCGAAATGACGGAGCAAACGCATATTGTTCTTCGGCTTCCCGCCAAGCCTACAAAGGCGATGGAGGCATATCTGCCGAAGCTGCTGCACGTCTTTGAGGATGCGGCGAACGAAAACCAACAACTGACGATGGAAACGTGCTTGCTTTGCAGGGAAGCGATATAGAGCAAGCGAAAGAGAAAAGCCCGCGAAAGGCACATTCGCGGGCTTTAATCGTGCTTATTCGGTTACAGGAACTTCGGTGCGCGCTTTGTCATCGAAGATGAGCACCTTGACACGCTTGTTTTCATCGGTCAGCTTCCAGATCCATTCGGCGTTGATGCCGCCGTCAGCGGACGCTTCGTGTGCGACGCAGATATTGCCGCGCGTTGCCTTGCTGCCCAACAGACCATCCAGAATGGAGTAATCCGATCCGTTTTTCTTGGTGGTGGGCATTTCGCACAGATGATAGCTGCCGTTGAAGCGAATGGAACAGGCCGTAAAGCCGGAGCCGTAGTATTCAATCGAGCCGCGGCGCGTGACGAGGATGAATTCGCCTGCCGGGGTTTCGCGGTGCGGATACTTGCCGGTCGGAAGGCCTGTGCTGACCTGACAGGAGCCGATGCGCTGTCCTTCCTTGTAAACGGTCAACGTCTGAGCGGCTTTGTCAATGACGATGCCGTAGGTCGTGTTCGGGTCGGAGGTGCGCAGCTTGCCGGTGCGGATGTAGCCGCGGATAAATGCGCCGTCCTCGTTGCGGAACGCTTCAACCAGCGACCAGCCGTCCTTTCGCTCGGCAACGACGTTGAGCCCCTGAGAGATGCCGGAGATGGAACCAAGCTTGCGCCGTCCCTCTTCGGTCGAATCGTAAACATAGGCGG
>CAZACG010000296.1:0-2607 GCA_964483645.1 uncultured Oscillospiraceae bacterium
CCCCCATATTCACTTCGCGCTTATGGATTATTTTGATCAGGGAACCGTATAAGCTTGCCCGTCCTCTTCTAAAACAATTTCCAACATGTCGCTGCACACTGTTTTGCGTAATTTCCCATACAGCAAAAAACTCCCTATCGCGCAGATACCCGTCGCTTCGAGTATCTGCACGTCAGGGAGTCTTTCTTATTCAGCCATTACATGTTCTTACCACGTTTTGCAAAAGCCGGTAACATACCAGTCATTCTTTTGCAGCGTATACTGGCAGTTCTCGCGCGTAATTTCCTCTTCGGGCACGACGGACATGTTGTAATATTTTCTCTTCGGCGTCGCGTCGTAGCGGTAGTTGAGCCGTTTAATCGTCGAATTGAGATTGCCCTCGATGGTCGTCAGCTCATATACCCCGTCGCCAAGCTCCGCAACGCTTTCCACAATCGCCACGTGCGTATAGGGTGTGGACCCCCGAACGCCGTATATCACCAAATATCCCGGTTTCGGAACAGCCACCATCTCGTCCGCCTGCATCCAGCGTTCATGCGCCTTGAATGCGTAATAGATGTTGCCCACGCGCCCTTCCATGGCGGAAATCACGTCGTTTTCCCCCACCTCGACGTCCTGCTTATACTTAATCAGCTGCAAACCGCTGTGATAGGCGCACCAGATCTGAAAGACCGAGCACCAGCCGATTTCGCGCTTGTCTCTGTAGTACCAGCGAGTATAATCATTCGCTTTCGGCAGCTTTTCAAAGGGATGCTGTTCAAACTGAGCGCGTGCCAGCAGCACGAAATTCCGTGCCTGAAGCGGCATATCCTCCGGAAAGCTCAGGTCGTATGCTTCAAGCTCGCCCGCCGCCTGTGTTGCAATCGCCGCAGGCGGTGGATCCATGGAAACCGGCGCCTTCGGCAATTTCTCCCCGATCGCAGAGCCCATCAGACTTATCATCAGCAACGCAGTCAGAAGTCCTAAAATCCTCTTCATCCGTTCCTCCGTCTCATACTTTTTTCTTGTCTGCTGCTCAATCTTGTCAGCAAAGCGAACTCGCCCCGAGGAATCTCCGTTTTCCCGCTTCGCGATAACAAAACCATGCAGCATGCGCTTGGGATCAATCGCCCATCACCACGGAAACCACGCCGTCAAGCGCAATCTCCTTCTTCTCGGCGTCCTGGCAAAGCACAGCCTTCCAGCCTTCCTGCGATCCCATGATCGTATAACGCACATGACTCGGAGACACGCGCTCCGCCTTGACGTCAAAATGTGCGTCGCCGATAGCGACATTCTCAATTTCCCATCCATCCCAGCCAATGGGCGTATGGGGCGCAAAGAAAAGAGTTCGGTTCGCCGCATCCGGATCAAGGCCGAACAAATACCGCGTCATGGTGGAAACAAAGCCCTCGGCCGCCCTTGCGGAAAGCAGCACGCTCGTCTCCTGATCACGCATGCGCAGCGCGCCCGGCATGCCCGTCGTCGCCTGACGCGCCATGCTCTTGAGCGCGCCGATCATCTGTTCGACATGACCTTGCTCGCCATGCCATGCGGCCGCGACACACGGCGCTGCGTGCTGTTCGAGCGTCTTTTCTTCTGCATGTCCCATTTGCTCAAGCGCAGCAAGGCAGGACGCGTCATCCTCGCCCACCATGTGCAGGATATTGACCTGTGCGCAAAGCGCCGCGCGCACATCTTCTGCAATATCCGTGCGCACATCCTCAAAATCATGCGTGCTGCGTCGCAGATAGCTGATGCAAAGGCCGGTCATCGGCAGCATATCCTGCGCAAATTCCCTGTCGCCCGTCCACTGAAGCGTCTGAGCGACGAGCTTGACAAACTGCGCGCTTTCCTTAACGCCGCCCACCTGCGTAACCTGTCCGCTCAGGGAAATGCTTCTGGCCAGCCTGCCCGGCGCAAGCTGCGCATTCTCGCTGATGCTCACCAGCGTACGCAACATATGCTGAACCTGCTGCGCGCCGCCCAGCGGCAGAAGCGTACATAGCGCCTGCGGCCATCCCTCGCCAAAGAGCGCGGGATGCTCCGGCAGATCGCAACTCAGCGCCACGCCGCCGCGAGGCAGCCTACGCGTGAGATAATCGCTATAGATTTTCGTCCAGTTAAAGCAGCGCTCCAGCAACGCATCCGGCAGCGTCGCTTCGCTGTCCTGCATGCGCAGCGCCAAGCGCTCTTCCTTGGCCTCGCACAGCGACTGTGCGTTTTCGCGTAGCGTCAAGAGCGCCTCCTCCGCCTTGGATCGGGAAGCAAAGCCGCCCGCAACAAACAGGCGAATCGTCGTCTGCGCCTGCGCGCCCACGCGCACCCTGTAAAAGAGGCGTCCGTTGATGCCCTTGCCCTGCGTGTTGCCAAAGCCGTATACCGTTGCGGGCAGATCTGCCTGCAGCGCGCGGCACTGAGATTCCGCACCCCAAACGGCATGCCACGGGTTTCGGCTGTCGCGTGCATAGAACGCCTGCGTTGCCTCGTCATATTCGCCTACATCGCGGCCCATTTCCATGCCATCCTCGCCCAGCGCGGCAGCTACGGTCAGTATGTCCGTACGCACCGTGAAGTAGATCTCCACCATGCGCGCCGCATGGCGCAGGTTTTCAATCGTCATTTCAA
>CAZACG010000297.1:0-2603 GCA_964483645.1 uncultured Oscillospiraceae bacterium
AGGTACGGTTGATTTCGTCCGCCAGCACGATTTGGCTCATGATTGCGCCGGGACGGTACTGCATTTCGCCCGTCAGGCTGGGAATGGTGAAGCCGGTGATGTCCGAGGGCGTGATATCCGGCGTGAACTGGATACGCTTGAAGGAACAGGAGAGCGAACGGGCCAGCGCGCTACACAGCGTCGTTTTGCCCACGCCAGGCACGTCCTCAATGAGAACATGTCCTTCGCACAACAGCGCGGTTAACAGCAGCTCGACGGCCTCGTCCTTGCCGACTACGACGCGGGCGATATTCTGCTTGAGGGTTTGAACCATCTGATTGGAACTGAGCATGACAGTCTCCTTTGCGCCCCGAGACGGAGACGTCGGGGCCTTTTGGCATGATCGAAAATGGGCGGTGCTGCTTCGCTGTGCGAAGCAGATTGCCCGCAAGATAAGCTTGTAACGCGCGACAGCGACGGGCTGCGCGCCTGCGTAGCTTTTGCAAAATCTCAATCTATTATAAGATAAGCGGCGGGATTTGACAAGAGAGGCGCATTGAGGATAGGGCGCGCCCCTTGAAGTGGAAGGCTTTTTTTGCTACAATAAGGCGAATGAAACTGTGAGGCGATGACTGATGCTAAGCGAAGAGAAAATCCGGTCGAATTTGTCCGCTGCGTGGGCGGGCTGCGAAATCGTGTGCCTTGAAACAGCGGATTCCACCAATCGCTGTGCAAGGCAATGGGCACAAAAGGGTGCAAAGCATGGCGCGCTGGTCGTCGCCGAAACGCAGACGGCGGGCAGGGGCAGACGAGGAAGAAACTGGATTTCGCCTGCGGGCGAGGGCATTTTCATGTCGCTGATTTTGCGTCCGGCCTTTGAACCCTCGCGCGCCGCTTCGCTGTCGCTTTGCACGGCCTTGGCGACGGCGCGCGCGCTTGAGCGAGTGACGCAGCTTGATTGCAAAATCAAATGGCCTAATGATATCGTCTGCAAGGGCAAGAAGGTCTGCGGCATGCTGCTGGAGATGGATGCAGATGCCGACGGCGTCAGAAGTGTCATCGCCGGCGTTGGAATCAATGTGCATCAGAGGGCATTTCCGCCCGAAATAGAAGATACCGCCTCCTCCGTGGATTTGCTCGCAGGCCGAAGAATCTCCCGTGCGTCGGTGATTCGCGCGTTTCTTGAGGAAATGGAGACGGCGCTTGCGCTTGAGTGCGGCGCGCTGATGGAGGCGTATCGCGCGCGCTCCGCGACGCTTTCAAAGCGGGTGCAGGTCATCGCGCCTACGGAAACGTATACCGGAACGGCGCTTGAGGTGACGGATTCGGGCGCGTTGATTGTGCAAAGCGATGCGGGCGAAAGACGCGAGGTGCTCGCAGGCGACGTGTCCGTTCGAGGAATCATGGGTTATGTGTAAGATTGTGGGGATCGGAACGGACATGACGACGATTTCCCGGTTTGAGGACGCGCTGCGCAAGCCGCATTTCATGGAGCGTATTTACACCGAGAAAGAGCGCAGCTACATTGCCGGAGGCGGCCAAGGCGCTGCGCAGAGCGCGGCTGCGATGTTCGCGGCCAAGGAAGCAGCGGCCAAGGCGCTGGGAACCGGTTTCGCGCGGGGTGTGATGCCCGCGCAGATTGAGGTGACGCATGATGCGCTTGGCACGCCGGGGCTGGCGCTGCATGGCGCGGCCAAGGAACGCTTTGCAGCCTTGGGCGGCGCAAGCGCGCATCTGTCGCTGACGCATGAGGAGAATAGGACGCTGGCCTTCGTGGTGCTTGAAGGCCGAGCAACGTGATACAGACCAAAGAGCGTGAGGAGGGGTTCCAATGCTTCATACGATTTCTCCGCAGGATATGCAGGAAATGGAGCGCGCGTTTTTAGATGGAACAGGGTATCCGTCCCTTTTGCTGATGGAGCATGCAGCGCAGGCTGTGGTGAGAGAATTAAGCGATCTGGTGCGGCCGGGCAGCCGCGTGCTTTTTGCATGCGGCGGAGGCAACAACGGCGGAGACGGCTGTGCGGCGGCGCGTCTTTGGATGGCGCAGGGTGGACAGGCCGACGTCTGGCTGCTGAAAAGCCCGTCTCAGATGAAGGGCGACGCAGGCGTGAACGCCGGTCTTTTGGGCGCTTGCGGCGCGAAATTCAATGTCGTTTATGCCGAGGCTCCGGAGCTTCCGCAGGGCTGCGCGGCCGTGGTCGATGCGCTCTTTGGCACGGGGCTTGATCGAGAGCTGGACGGCGCGGCGCTCAGCATGGTCAGACGAATCAACGAAAGCGGTCTGCCCACTGTCGCGGTGGATATTCCCTCCGGCGTTGACGGCGCGACAGGACGTGTGCTTGGCGAAGCCGTACGCGCGAACGTGACGGTTGCGTTCCACAGGGCGAAGCATGGACATTTCCTCTTTCCCGGACGGGAGATGAGCGGACGGCTGGTTGTCGCCGACATCGGCATTTTGCCGGACTGGGACGGAGCGCAGAGCGTGGATGTTTTGGAGGATACGGACGTGCATGCGCTGCTTCCCGTGCGCGCAAAGGATGCGCATAAGGGAACGCACGGACATGTGCTGTGCGTTGCGGGCAGCGAGGGCATGGCCGGCGCAGCCTGCCTGTGCACAAGCG
>CAZACG010000298.1:0-2593 GCA_964483645.1 uncultured Oscillospiraceae bacterium
TCTTTGCTTCGCGCTGATAGCTCGTTTCTATTTGAGATTAGCATTACTTGGTTTTCTGTTTTTTTCGTATGACGGCGCTTCGCGCAGCGAGCTGCTTTAAAAGCGGCGGCGCGCTTGAAATTATATTGGAGGGGGCAGAGCATGACTGCCCGAAAAGCTGAGAGATGAAATACGCTTTTTTGATCTATCCGCATCAGAATATCCGCTATCGTCAGTCGCTGTCCCTGCTGGCGGTGCAGGAGCTGTCTATGACGCTTGCAGCTTTGGGGATGCCCTGCGAGGTCAGCCTACGCGACATGGGCGGCACGCCGTTTTTGACGTTTGACGCGCCTCAGTTGTCGCAGAGGGATATTCGCATGCTCAGCCAAGTTGCAAGCGTGTATGTGATGTTTGTGCAGGAGGTGGAACGGCTGATCCCCATGCAGAGCGCGCATCCGAATTATATCGGCGAGGATCTGCCTGCGCTGCTCAAGTATAAGGGCAAGACGAACGAGATGTTCACCGATACCATGCTCACCATGGCGCTGGCGCATAGCCGCTTTATGTCCGCGCACGATCAGCCGCTCGTAGTCTGCGATCCCATGGCGGGGCGCGGAACGACGGCGATGCTCGCGCTCAGACGCGGCTATCATGGCGTGGGCATTGAAGTGGCTAAGACCGAGGTGAAAGAGGCCTGTGATTATGTGACCCGATATCTGGAGTATCACAAAATCAAGCATAAAAAGAGCGAAAGCAGCCTCACGGTCAGGGGAAAGGCGGGCGGCAGAGAGATGCGGTTTGCACTGTCCGACACGCCCGAGCATTTTAAGGCGGGGGATACCCGTACGCTCAGAATGATTTGCGGCGATACGCGGGACGCAGCGGCGCTGCTGCGTCCGGAAAGCATCCATTTGATGGTAACGGATATTCCTTATGGCGTGCAGAAGGGAACGGCGGGCAAGCAGGATTCCATTGGCGCGACGCTGCGCGCAGCGCTGCCCGGCTGGCAGAAATCGCTCAAACCCGGCGGAGCGCTTGCGTTGAGCTTCAATACCTATGTCACCAAGCGAAGCGCGCTTGAAGAGATGCTTGCAAGCGCGGGCTTTGACGTGGTGAAAACGCCCAGCCTTGAGCATTGGGTCGAACAGGCGATCAATCGGGACGTCATTATAGCGCGCAAGCCATAAATCCTTTTTTCCTCCCCAAGGATGAACTGCATAGTTTTGTCTGTGACTGCATATCCTTCATAGCGAAGCACATCCATGGCAAACGGCACGCATCTGATGCCGGAGCTTTGCACATGACACGGCAGAGCGCCATGAAGCAGACATTTTTGCCCTTTGGGAGGAGCTGAAACCAATTTGGAAAGCGTCAGAACATCATACGGCTATGCGCATTCGGCGCAGGCAACCCCGCAGACGGAGGACGAAATCGGGCTGTACAAGCCCAAACCGCTCGGTTTTTACGATGAGGAATACGGCACGAGTAATCCGGTCGTCCCCAAGATGCTCAAGGCAGGACTGCTTGCGCCCGGTCAGGGCGTGCTGGAAGTGCAGCCGGGCGGATACGGCTTTTTGCGCGCGCAGAATTGCTCGCCGGGGCCGGAGGATATCTATGTGTCCATCGCGCAGATTCGCCGCTTTGGCCTGCGAAGCGGCGACCACGTCGTGGGCAGGACGCGAGAGAGACGCATGGGCGACCGATACAATGCGCTGATGTACATTGAGAGCATCAATGGGGACAATCCTGAGATTGCACGCGTCAGGCGACCGTTTGACGCGCTGACGCCGATTCATCCCAATCGCAGGCTGACGCTTGAAGACCCGGAGGGGGAGAACGACCCGGCGCTGCGCGTGCTTGACTTCATAGCGCCCATCGGCCTTGGACAGCGTGCGCTGATCGTTGCTCCGCCCAAGGCCGGAAAGACCGTGCTGCTCAAAAAGATCGCGCAGGCCATTGAGAAAAACCACGGCGATATCGAGCTGATTGTCTTGCTTATTGACGAACGTCCCGAAGAGGTGACAGACCTTCGAAGGAGCGTCCATGCGCAGGTTGTCTGCTCCACGTTTGACGCCCCGCAGGAAAATCATGTGCGTGTGGCGGACATGGTTTACGAGCGGGCGCAGCGGCTGGTGGAGCAGGGAAAGGACGTTGTCGTTCTGATGGACAGCCTTACGCGGCTGGCGAGAGCCTGCAACGCCTTGGCCCCGGGCGGACGTGCGATGAGCGGAGGACTTGCACCGGGCGTTTTGCAAAGACCCAAGCGTTTTTTCGGCGCGGCGCGCAACATTGAGGAGGGCGGAAGCCTGACGATCGTTGCGACCGTGCTGGTGGAGACGGGCAGCAGGATGGACGATGTCATCTTTGAAGAATTCAAGGGAACGGGCAATGCGGAAATCCGGCTGGATCGCGCGCTGTCCGAGGCGCGTGTATTTCCGGCGATTGACCTGAGTCGCTCGGGCACAAGGCACGAGGAACTGCTGCTTTCGGACGAAGAATGCGCGGGGGTCAATGCCGTAAGAAGAATGCTTTCGCAGGGGCATACCAGAGAAGCAACCTCGCAGTTGCTTTCTATGATGGCCAAGACCAGGGATAATCGGGAATTTTTTAGAAA
>CAZACG010000299.1:0-2592 GCA_964483645.1 uncultured Oscillospiraceae bacterium
GCACACGATGACGGTCGAGTCCGTGGTCACCAAGCTGATGTGGATTCTCCCGCAAACGCAGGCGCTTGATGAAATCGCACGTCTTTTTTACACGCCCGTTGCGCACGATTTACTTCTGTTTGAAGGCGCAGGATATAGACAAGACGAATGATCCGCCAGATTTCTTCCCGCTCTTTCCGGCATTTCCCTATTCAAAATGTACATGTAATGCTGTTCTCAGATCAAAACGATTGATAAGCACGAAGCGAAAATGGGGGGCAAGGAACGAAGCCCCTTGGCAGGTTTGGGCGGCAGCCCAACGGTTTCCATGGCAAAGCCATTCCCTCAAAACAGACCGGAAACGAAGCGTGACCTGACAGCGGATTCTCTAAAGGCTCGATTCATTTTGAGAACAGTATAACACGAAAGAGGCTGTCAAGCCAAGAATCCGAACATTTCAAGCATAAATGAGGAATTTGCGTCCAAAGGCTTCCAAAGGGCGACCGGAAAGCCCTATGGCGGGACGTTGGGGCAGAGCTTCAAGCTCGTAGTGTCCAAGCCCAAGAGGGACGATAATTCTTCACGAATTGCTTTTTGAAATGTTCGGATTCGCTTGACAGCTCCCTGTTTTTTATCACAGCACCTTGGCCAGGAAGTCTCTGGTCCTGGCGTTTTTCGGATTTCCGAAAACCTCCTGCGGAGACCCTTCCTCTACGATATAACCGCCGTCCATAAAGAGCACGCGGTCGGCAACCTCTCGGGCAAAGCCCATCTCATGGGTCACGATCACCATGGTCATGCCCTCTCTTGCAAGCTCCTTCATCACATCGAGCACCTCGCCGACCATCTCCGGATCAAGCGCAGAGGTCGGTTCATCAAAGAGCATGATATCCGGGTTCATGCACAGCGCGCGAGCGATTGCCACGCGCTGCTTCTGACCGCCGGAAAGCTGAGAGGGATACGCCTCCGCTTTATCCGCGAGCCCCACGCGCTCGAGCATCTTCATCGCTTTCTTCGTAGCCGCGTCCTTATCGGCTCGTTTGAGATCAATCGGAGCGAGCGTCAGATTGCGCAGTACATTCATATTGTTAAAGAGGTTAAAGTGCTGGAACACCATGCCTACGTTCTCTCGAACGCGGTTGATGTCCACTCTCTTGTCAGTAATGCACTGTTCGTCAATGACCACCTCGCCTCCCGTAATCTCCTCAAGGCGATTTAAACAGCGCAGAAAGGTGGATTTTCCGCTGCCGGACGGCCCGATGATCACCACAACCTCGCCCTCGCGAACATCGGCTGAAACGTCCTTGAGCACTTCAAGCGGCCCAAAACTCTTTTGAAGGTGGCTGACATGAATCTTGATCTTATCGGAATTAACGGCCATGCTTGAGCCTCCTCTCCATCGTCTTGGCAAAGCGTGAAAGCGCAGTAATGACAATCAGATACATGACAGCGACAATTGCCCAAGTCTGAAAGGACATGAACGTATTGGCCACGATATTCTTGGCGGTATTGACCAGCTCAGGAAAACCGATAACCGAGAGGATCGAGGTATCCTTCAGCGTGATGATGAACTGATTGATGATGCTTGGAATCATCGTTCGGATGGCTTGAGGCAGCACAACGCGATACATCGCGCGCCAATACGGCATACCCAGGCTGCGCGCCGCCTCCATCTGTCCCCTATCCACGGATTCGATACCCGCACGGATAATCTCGGCCATATATGCGCCGCAATTAAGCGCCAGCGCAATTGTGCCGGCCTGAAGCGCCGAAAGCGTCACACCACCGACTCCGATGATGGAGTTCATCAAATACGGATAGCCAAAGAAAATGAAATACGCCAGAACGATCATCGGCACGCCGCGAATCATATCCACAAACACCGCCGCCGCCACATTGCATGGCTTATTCTTCACGACGCTCATCATGCCGACAATCAAGCCGACAATGCACGCAAAGAACAGGCCGCAAAGCGCCAGCAACAGCGTCTGTCCCATTGCGCGCAGCAGCAGCTCGCCATAAACAGTCAGAATCCGAATCACAGTGATCCCCCTTGCACGCCAGTTGAGCCGTTTCCTATGGTATCAGCGCGTTCCCGCTGTCAAACCGCTCCGCATCCTCAAGCAGCTCAGCACTCAAACGATGCCCTTGGCCAATCGTCCTTATATGGAAAAAAGAAGGGGCACTTTGAACGTGCCCCTTTCGCTTTCAGAGCAAAGACTCTATCATTTCAGGTACTTGGCA
Source organism: uncultured Oscillospiraceae bacterium (assembly GCA_964483645.1). Classification (GTDB taxonomy): domain Bacteria; phylum Bacillota; class Clostridia; order Christensenellales; family Aristaeellaceae; genus Ventricola. Next base: position 2,224 of record CAZACG010000299.1, read on the forward strand.
AGAATCTCCTCATACTTACCGTTGGCCTTGATGTTGGCAAGGCCGGCGTTGAACTTATCCACAAGCTCCTGCTTGTCGGCGCTGAAGATCGCAAAGCCATACGGAGCGCCCGCGCTCTCAGAGCCTTCAACAATCACCAGCGGCAGCGCGTTTTCCTTGATGGTCGCCGCCATGATCGGCGTATCCTCAAAGCAGGCGACATTCTGTCCGCCCATCACGGCCTGATACATTGTGGGAGAATCCTCGTAATAGGTGATCTCAAAGCCATAGGTTTCCTTCAGGCTCTCCGCATAGGTTGCTCCCTGCGTGCCGGTCTTCACGGCAACGTTCTTGCCCGCCAGATCCGCAAAGGACTTGATATCGGAGCTC
>CAZACG010000300.1:0-2588 GCA_964483645.1 uncultured Oscillospiraceae bacterium
CGGTTGTATACATCTGCAATCTGAAGATGATGCCAAAACGGTCGCGCAGCGGCGCAGAGAGCGAACCCGCTCGCGTTGTCGCGCCGATGAGCGTGAATTTGGGCAGCTGAATGCGGATGCTGTTGGCCATTGCGCCCTTGCCGGTCACGATATCCAGCGCATAATCCTCCATAGCGGGATAGAGCACTTCCTCCACAGCATGGGACAGCCTGTGAATCTCGTCGATAAACAGCACATCCCCCTGAGAAAGATTCGAAACCAACGCCACAAGATCACCCGGGCGCTCAATCGCCGGACCGCTGGTCACACGGATATTCGCGCCCATTTCACCGGCGACAATATTGGCCAGCGTCGTCTTGCCCAGACCCGGAGGGCCATAGAGCAGGATATGATCCAGCGGCTCCCTGCGCTGACGCGCCGCCTGAATATAGATGCTCAAGCTATCCTTGACAGCTTCCTGCCCAACATAGTCAAAGAGCGTTTTAGGGCGCAGGCTGCTCTCCTGATCGTCGTCCTCCATGCGGAAGCCGCTCATGACAAGGCGTTCCTCTTCCATGCTATCATCCTCCGTCGGGGCTCATGGGTCGCCTCCGATACTTCTTCTCGCTAAAATAATTCCATTTCATCACGGAACCCGTTTTCGCTTTTTTCAAAACATGTCAAATAAACCGATTTCTCTGTTCGTCATATGCATAGCCCACATCCAAAAGGAGGCGAACAAGCTCCTCTCGGCTGACGTCCATATCCTCGCACAGCGCGTCGAGGGATGCATAGCTGTCACGCAGCTTCATGTTAACCGTGCTGAGCAGCATAATCGGATCCTTAGGCAGCACAGACATTCCTCCTTACGGCGAGCCCATCTGCTTGAGCGCCGCCAGTATCAACTGATCCACGGTATCCGCCTGATCGCGCGCCAGATTGACAGCGCGCGCCGCTTCGGCAGAGGTATAGCCCAGCGCCTGAAGCGCGGCCTGCGCTTCTCTATGAATGCTACTCACGGGCGTGGAAACCGGCGCGGCTACATCTGCGGCAGACTCGGACACATCCTGCTGCTCTACCTTGTCCTTAAGTTCAAGTACGATGCGCTGAGCGGTCTTCTTTCCGATGCCCGGCGCGCGGGAGAGCGCGGCAACGTCTCCCGTCAGGATAGCGATGGACAGATCGCGAATGGACAGCGCGGAGAGCAGGCCCAACGCCGTCTTCGTACCCACGCCCGTGACCATGCACAATCTTTTAAACATCTCGCGCTCCTGCTTGGTCGCAAAGCCGAAAAGCTCCATCGCGTCCTCGCGCACGCTCATGACCGTATAGCAGCGCCAGTTTTCACCCTGCGCGGGCGCAGCCGACAGCGTCGCATTGGAGCACATGAGCGAAAAGCCCACGCCTCCTGCACTGATAATCAGCTCGCCATGGTTCTTCTCGGCGATCTTTCCTTCAATAAATGCAATCACTTGTGCGTTACACTCGCTTTCCTGTCACGGCATCGGGGACTTTACGCCCCAATCCTTTTCGTGCCTTTTTCGGTATGTTCATCGGATCTTGAACTGCTCCCGCCTGACGCCCGCATGCGCATGCGTAATGGCGCAGGCGACGGCGTCCGCAGCATCGTCCGGCTTGGGAATCTCCGCAAGCCCAAGCCGCATGCGCACCATCTGCTGCATCTGCTTCTTCTCGGCGTTGCCATAGCCGGTGACGGCCTGCTTGATCTGCATGGGCGTATACTCAAAGAGCTTATCCGTATAGCTCTGGCAGGCGGCCAGCGCAACGCCGCGAGCGCCCGCAACCTGAATGCCCGTAGTGATATTCTTAGAAAAGAACAGCTCCTCAAAAGCGATTTCATCGGGCTTAAACGTCTCAATCAGCCCTTTGATATTGGTATAAATGGAAGCCAAACGCGTGGGAAACGTATCGCGCGGATAGGTAATGACCGCGCCGTATTGCACAAGGCGTTCTCTGTAGCCGTCCGTCTCAATCACGCCCCAGCCCAGCGTCGCCAGTCCGGGATCGATGCCCAGTATTCTCAAAGCTTTTTCTCCATATTCGAAGGATTCGTGTATCAGTTTAGTTTATCGTATTTTACGCTCTGTGTCAATGATCGCGGTACGTTCAAACATTATACACGCCCAAAGCATGTTTATGCATTACCACACCTACGCATTGAGCTTATCGCATTATTTTTACCGCGTTTCGTCGTAGTATTTAAATAAAATTTAAATGTATGACGGAATATTTTTTCATATCTCTTGCATTTTTATGAACAAAGGACTATAATAGCAAACCGTAACAGAAAAACGACCGGCGCTGTTCGCCGGACAATTCATTTGGAGGGATTATTCCATGGCCAATAAGAAGTATAATCGCGTTCTGCTGGCTTACTCCGGCGGTCTTGACACATCCATCATCATTCCGTGGCTCAAGGAGAACTACGGCTGCGCCGTCGTCTGCTGCGCCGCAGACGTGGGTCAGGGCGAAGAGCTGGAGCCTCTGCACGAGAAGGCGAAGAAGACCGGCGCAGAGAAGCTCTACATCGAGGATCTGCGCAAGGAGTTCGTGGAGGACTTCATCTGGCCGACGCTCAAGGCGGGCGC
>CAZACG010000301.1:0-2586 GCA_964483645.1 uncultured Oscillospiraceae bacterium
CCGTACTCAAGACCCAGAATCTTATCCATATCCTCGCCCTTGGCCGTCAGCATGATGATCGGCACATTGGAGCGTTCGCGAACACGCTGGCAAACCTCGATGCCGTCCACGCCCGGCAGCATGACGTCCAGCAAAACCAAATCGTAACCGCCGGAAAAGACCTTCTGCAAAGCCTCCTCGCCATCCATAGCAGAATCTGTCTGATAGCCGTCCTGTTCAAGACTGTATTTCAGACCCTTGAGGATCAGGGGTTCATCGTCTACGAGCAAAATTTTCTTCGGCATACTGCATCATCCTCATATTTCTAGCGCGCAGGGCGCATATTCTTAAAATCTTTTTGAATATGCTTTTATTGTAGCGCATACTAGCAATAAAAATCAAGTCATTTGAAACATTTTCCGCACTTTTTTGTAACATTTTGCATCTTTCTTCATCATTATGAAACATGCTCGCCGCTTTTCCCTGCGTTTTCTTTTCTTTGTGTTTCCTGCTCTGTACTTTTTTTGCAAAAAGTGGTATAGTATTAAAGATACAGGTTCGCTCGGCAGGGTATGCCGCACCTGCATCCGGCATGGCCGTGTTCCCGGCGCATGTCCATCAGAAGAATCGATTGCTTTCCGGTTCAGCATAGCCTCGCAACACGCTGTGCAAAAGCCGATCATGTCTGCGGCTGACGCCGTCAATTATGGAGGAAAACCCTTGTCCCACCGTCTGCTTGCGCTGCTTATGTGCTTGGCGCTCCTGCTTTGCGTCCCGCCCGGCGCCCGCGCCGAATCCGATACGGAAACCGAAGCGGTTTATGTAGATCCTACGCTTGCGCCCGACGCCATCCGTTGGGACAGCAAGCACCCGGAAACACTGGATGCAGAAATGCTCATCGCACATAGCGCCATCTTAATTGAAGCATCCACCGGCGAGGTGCTCTTTGAAAAGAACGCCGACGAAATCATGTACCCCGCCTCTACAACCAAAGTTCTGACCGGCTATATCGCCCTTCAGATGGCCGATCTGCAGAACGACGTGGTCACTATATCCCAAAACGCCATTGATTTGGTGCCGGATACCTACCAGAAGGTTCCCTTCTCCGCCGGTGAAGAGGTCAACATGTTTGACCTGATCGCCGCCATGCTGATCAAATCCGGCAATGAAGCGGCGAACGCCATTGCAGAATACCTGCGGGGCGATATTTCTTCCTTCGCACAGCTGATGAATGAAACCGCGCAGATGCTCGGCTGCTCTCAGGATACGCATTTCACCAATCCCTCCGGCGTGCATGATGAAAATCATTATACAACCGCACGCGATATGGCGATTATCGCTCGCGCGGCCATGCAGCTGGATTCCTTCCGTGAAATCGTCTCCAAGCCCACTTATGATTTGCCTCTGACCAACGAGCGTCCCGCACGCACGATTGTCGGCGGCACTTCCATCCTTGATCCTGCAAGCGAAAGCTATTATTATCCCTACGCCATCGGCGTAAAAACAGGCTTCACCAATGCGGCCGCCGGTTGTTATGTCGGCGCAGCAAAAAAGGGCGGCATCGAATTAATTTCCGTCGTCTTCCATACCTCCCGCAACGGTCGCTGGACGGATACTCAAAAATTGATGGAATACGGCTTTACGCAGATCGAATCCATCAGTCCGGAGTCTCTTTACGCCGAGGATCCTCGCGTCGTAGAGGTGCGTGGCTTCTCTCTGGACGATCCAGAACACGGCGAATTGACGCTGGGCATTCGCGCAGTGGATGATAGCAAGGATATGACCATCGTCGGCCGTTCGGATAAAATTGATCTGCTTCGCGAAAGCTTTAATCAGGTTTCTTCCATCAGCTGGATGCAGTCCGAGGTGCGCGCACCGATCAGCGTCGGCGATGTGATCGGCATCCTTACCTACTATTCCGAAAACGGCGGAACAGCGGAGTATGAGCTGGTCGCTACGCGCTCTGTCGCCGCACGCGAGAATGCGCCGCCCACGCTGGCGCAGATTGAAGCCTACACAGCTTCGGATGAAAACCCATGGCCGCGCTTTAGCTGGGATCTTCTGGTTCCGCCCGTCTGCGCGTTGCTTCTGTTCTTCTGGCTTCTTCACTTTATTCGTAGGCATCGCCATAAGCGCGCCAAGGCTCCAAAGATCAAGCCGATCAAAAAGCGGTATTTGAGATAGTCCTTCGGCAGTCAGCAGGATAAGCCGCAGAGTTCGCCTCGCGCGGATAACTCGTTTTAATCCGAGAACAGTATGAGAATAATACTAATCTCATACTAATTTCAAATCAAAACGAGCTATCCGCGCGAAGCAAAGAAGCAGCATGGGGACAATGTCCCCATGCTGAAGTTTGGGGGATAAAATCCCCCATTTTATTTCATTGCGGAGCGATTTTGATCAAAATCGTCAGGGAGCAAAGCGAATCCTGACAGAGAAGCTCCTCAAGGCTCAATTTGATTTGAGAATAGTATGCAGCATCATCGTACCATAGAATAAATCCGCATTCAATAAAAAGCCGTACGCGTTCAGTTCAAAAACAGTTCAATCGCATTATTTTTTACATTGCAATCAGATTTACCGATCCCATTCGTATGCGAGCTTTGG
>CAZACG010000302.1:0-2583 GCA_964483645.1 uncultured Oscillospiraceae bacterium
AGCACCGACAAACAGGCCATGCCGCTGCCGCAGGCCAGCAGCGGCGGCAGATCGTTTTCGCGCAGCTGGCGAAGCTTGATCTCGCCGGCGATGATGTAGAGCGTCAGCTCATGATAATACTGCTCGTTCTGCGCATAAAGCTCGTCGAGCATCGTTGCGTCGGAGATCAGCTGCTTCTGATGCGCCTGAAGGGAGACGATGATCTCCGTGACGTTCTCTTCAACTTTCTCGTACTTGGCTTTGAGCTGAGTGAGCGAGTTTCCTGCTTTTTTGAACAGGCCGAACAGGCCGCCCTTTTTGCCCTCGTCCACATCAAAGCCCTTGAGCTCGGCGACCAGATTGGTCAGCATATCCGAAATTGCGCCGGTGTCCTTGGTCTTTACATCCTCGAGCACCTTGTCGGAGAACTGAGAAATCTTCATCTGCGCGGCATTGCCGTATTTGAGCACGGTTTCGCTGTCGCTGATGTCGATGCGCTCGACGAAAGCGAGCACGGCGGCCTTTTCCTGCTCGGAGAGATGATCAAAGTTGAGGGAGTCGTCCTCGGCGGAAACCGGCTCCGGCTTTTCTTCCTGCGCGGGAGCGGCTGCTTCGGCGGGCGCGGCCTGCACAGCGGCGGAAGCGGCAGCCGAAGTCTCGGCTGCGAGCGCCTCTTCTTCGCCCGGGAGAACGAGATTGGGCATATTCGTCTGATCCATAATGATCTCCTTTCTGATCCGGCTCATCAAGCGCCGCCCATGCGCGACGCGCATAATTCGTATATCGAAACAATGCTATAATACACTAAAAAAACTGCTGTGTAAAGCGTTTCTTTCCCGGTGAGGATGGGCTTCGTCTTTTCACGCGGAGCGGTTTGTGGTAAAATAATCCTCTATCGAGCCATGCGCCCATAGGGCGGAGCTTGAAATCATACAGAGAATCGGGTTGAGGGACAATGACCAAGAAGGAGCTTTTTGCAGATAGCCTTTTGTTGCTGACGGCGTTGATCTGGGGCAGCGCATTTGCCGTCGTTAAAAATACGCTGGACAGCTTCGCGCCTGCGGCGCTGATCGCCATGCGCTATCTAATCGCAACGCCGATCGTGGCCTTCCTCTTCAGGAAGCATTTGAAAGGATTCACGCGCGGGGATGTTCTGCGCGGCGCGGTGGTCGGTCTGCTGCTTGCCTCGGCATACATCGTTCAGACGATCGCTTTGCAGTATACCACGGCGGGAAAGAATGCGTTTTTGACTACGATCTACGTGCTGCTGGTTCCCTTCCTGAACGGGTTGCTCTTTAAACAGAAGCTGAGAAGCGCGGATTTTATCGCCGCAGGCATGATGCTTGCGGGGATTGGTCTTCTGTCTCTAGATGGGGAAACGGGCGGCCTTGGCAGCGGCGACTTGCTGACGCTGGTTTGCGGTGTGCTCTTTGCCGGACACATCATTTCCGTGGAGCGCTGCCAGAGAAAGACGAACGCCTATGCGCTCATTGTGCTGCAATTTGCCTTTACGGCAGGGATTGCGCTGGGCTATTCGCTGCTCTTTGAGCGTGGCGCGCGGCTTTCTTTCAATCGGGAATCTGTTGGCGGTTTGTTATACTTGGCGCTGTTCTCCACGACCATCGCCATGAGCCTGCAAAACATCGGTCAGAGCATAGCTCCGGCTGCGCACGCTTCCATCCTGCTCGCGCTGGAATCGGTGTTTGGCGCGCTGTTTTCTTGTCTGCTGCTGGGCGAAAAGCTGACGAATCGATTGTTGCTGGGCTTTGCGGTGATCTTTGCGGCGCTCGTGGTTGGTCAGGTGCGGGGAAGAATCAGTCGGGAATGAATATGAAAGCCGAACGTCCCAAGGCTATGGCGTGATACAGTTCTCAGATCAAAACGTTCTATGGGCGCGAAGTGAATATGGAGTCAAGGGAGCGAAGCGAAACCCTGATGCTGGATTCTTTTAGGGCTCGTTTGGATTTGAGCGCAGTATAAAGTCCATTGACTTTATCGGATAAATGAATATAATGGAATCGAAATTTTAGAATGAGCAATTTAGAATGTGTGGCCCGTGAAGGAGGAGTACGATGCCGCCGAAACCGAAGTTTACAAGAGAAGAAATTGTAACCGCCGCATTGCGTGTCGTATCAGAAAGCGGGATTCAAGCCTTGACGGCTAAATCCCTTGGCAATGCCCTCAAAACCTCTGCCACGCCGATTTTTACCGTGTTCAGCTCCATGCAGGAGGTGGTCGATGGGGTCAAGGCTGCCGCCATGGAACGATTTGAGTCCTATGCCCATAAGACGGACGCCGATATGCAGATCTTCAAGCAGGTCGGCATGGGGATGATTTTATTTGCCAAGGAAGAGCCGAAGCTCTATCAGCTTGTTTTCATGGTGCAAAACAGCGATGTGAAATCATTTTCCGATATCTATGCCCATCTTGGCTGCGTTGCCGACGAATGCCTGCATACGATTCAAAGGGATTACGGCCTGTCCGGCGAGGATGCGAAAACGCTGTTTGAACACTCGTGGGTTCACAACTATGGAATTGCTACGCTATGTGCTATGGGAATGTGCGACTTTACGCAGGAGCAGATTTCCCAAATGCTGACGCAGG
>CAZACG010000303.1:0-2566 GCA_964483645.1 uncultured Oscillospiraceae bacterium
CATCGCCCACAAAGAACACAAACACGGCAAACACGCCGCGCTCATCCTCCATCACGTGACTGATCCCCTGCTCAATGTCCGCCGTCAGCCGCTCCCGACCGGGTCTGCTGTCGCCCCATTGATGCGGGTTCCCGTTTTTCTTCATCTGCTCGCGCGCATAGGCATAAATCTCCTCAATACGCGCAAGATCGTCCATGGTGGTCTTTCTGATCGTCATGCTCTTCTCCTCAAAACTCCTCGTTCGCTTCGAATTTCGCCGCGTGCCTTTTGAAGAACTCGTAATATGCACGCACGTTATGAAGCTGCGTCCATTTTTTCACATCCACCGGATCGCTGTCCAGATCGTAGATCTTTGCCCCACGCATGGCAAGCACAAAAGGCGAATGCGTGGAGATCACAAACTGACAACCCATAAAACGCGCGCTGTCCTCAATAAACTGCGCAAGCTCCATCTGTCGCTCCGGCGAAAGGCTGTTTTCAGGCTCGTCCAGCAGATACAGCGCGTTTTCCTCAATCCTTTGGGTGAAGAACGCAAAAGCGCTCTCGCCGTTTGAAAATGTGCGCACGTCCATGCCCAGCTCTTCCTTGACAAAGCGGGACTGCGTGCGCTTGCGCGCCCGGACGATCTTTCTGAGCTGGTCGTAATCCTCCATGGAGGAGAGCTGGAATTTGGAATTGCGCGCATCCCAGTATTCCTCAAACATCTCCTCGCGCTTATGCTCGATCCCCTCGTTCATCTCGCGCAGGCGGAGCATATGATCAAACACATCGTCGCTGGTGATGATGCAGCTTTTCTCCGGAACCCCGCCGCGCAGCTCCATCCTGCAAAGGCTCACATAATCCTCAAAAAAGCTCGTCCGGTTGTAGGGTGCTTCGCGCGCGAGCCGCGCCTTATCGGCTATAACATGCAGCGCCGTCGATTTTCCCGTTCCGTTTCCGCCGTAGAGGATGGTCACCGGCTCAAAATCAATCCGTTCAAAGCTTCGCTGCGAAAGAATCTTGAAGGGATAGAACGAGCCGTAGCATGTGCGTTTGATTCCCAACAGATAATCGAATTCCTGCCCATCATCCGGGAAGAAAAAGCTTTCCAGATAAAGCATGCGTTCCTCTTGCATTCCTTTCTCCCATACGGGGCAAACTCTCTAAACCGGCGTCATGCCCGCATTACCGACAAAATCAGGAGGTTCTTCAAATGGTTGAACAGGATACCATCCGTCTGCTTCGCGAATGCGACGCGGGCGTGCGCATGGGCGCGGCGTCCATCGCGGACGTGCTCGCCTATATCAAAAATGAAAAGCTGCGCGAGCTGCTTGAGCGCTGCAAGGCTGAACATGACAAGCTGCAAACGGAGATCACTCGGGCGCTGCACCGCTTTCAGGAGGACGGCAAGGATCCCAATCCCATGACACGTGGCATGGCCATGCTCAAAACCAAAATGGAAATCACCATGCAGCCCAGGGACGAGACCATCGCCAGCCTGATGACGGACGGCTGCTCCATGGGCGCCAAGTCCCTGAACAAGTATCTCAACGAATACGAGGCTGCGGACGAGCATGCCAAGGATATCGCCAAGCGGCTGATTCGTCTGGAGGAGCAGCTGATCTCCGATCTGCGCGCCTTTCTCTGATTATCCCTTCCTGACGACAAAGCGCCGCACATCCGCGCCCACAAACGGCAGAATCTGCATTCTGCCCTGATCGCACAGCCGCGCGGCAATCCGATCGTCGTACTTTTCGTACAGCTGCGCCACGTCGCAATTGGTCGTCGCCACGATGGAGCGATTCGCGTTTCTGCGTTCATTGATCACGTGGTACAGCGCGCTGAGCGTCACGTTGCGCAGCATGGGCTCGCTGCCCAGATCGTCGATGCACAGAAGGTCGCAAGCTAAGAAATCCTGCACCCGCTCAAGTCCCTCATCCTCAAACTGATAACGGCGCATCGTTTCAATCAGCTTATAGGCCGAGACGACAGCCACCGAATAGCCGCGCTCGAGCACGCGCTGGGCGACGCAGTTCATTAAAAACGTCTTGCCCAGACCGCTCTTGCCGCAAAGCAGCAGGCCGTTGCCCTCGCCGCTCATAAAGCTATCGGCAAAATTCTCGCAGCGCTCGCGAATCTTGAGGATATAGCCGCGCTGCGAATTCTTCTTGCCCTTAATGGGTTCATCCGGGAAAATGGACTCGTCAAAGGCTGCAAAATTCTCCTTTTCAAGTCCCTGCAGACCCTCGCTCTGATAGAGCCGATTCATCACCGCGCGCTTGAGGCATGTACACATCTCGTGAACCGGCTCGCCGACATAGCCCGTATCCCGGCACAGCGCGCAGCGGTACACCGGCTGAAGGTAATCCTCTGGCAAGCCGTAGGCGGCAAGCTCGCGGCGAAGCGAAGCATTGATCTCCTCCATCTCCCGCTTCATCCGCTCGGCAATCTCCTGTGCGCTGCCCGGTTTTGCAAACGCGCCGCGCATACCCGTATAAAACAGCTTCTGCCTGCGCTCAAGCAGCGCGGCGATGGCGGGGCTCTTTTCCTGCGCCGTCAACCGGCGTTCCTTCTCCGTCGCCAGATT
>CAZACG010000304.1:0-2519 GCA_964483645.1 uncultured Oscillospiraceae bacterium
GCCAGATCACCGGCCTGCCCAGCAGCAGGATGCCGATGATCATCAGAATCGTCAGATAGAGGTTGACCTTCATGCTCATGGTCACCTCGCCAATAGAATCATCCTTCGCCGTGCGCGAGAAGAGCACCTCGCGGAATGCATCCGGAATCAGCCAACCATACTCGGAGAGCGAAACGCCCAGCGAATAATATCCGATTTCCACATCGGGGATGGCATACATATAGCCCATCATCAGCGTATCCACGCGGTAATTGAGCGTCGTCATCAGCGTAGTAATCATGGAGATGAAGCCAAACGGCACGATTTTAGCCGCAAAGCGCAAATCCGCGCGCAGCGGATTCGGCAGGCGCTTCATCCGAGCCAGCGCAAAAACCACGGTGATCAGATCGCCGATCACAATCAGCGCAAGTGATACCATGATCGTGCGCTCCATGGTGTAGAACGCAAGAATCGTCACGACCGTATTGGTAATGCGCGCGGTAAAGAAAATCACGTTCTTGAACTTCACGTCCTCCACCATAATCATGAAGCTCAGCTGGTTGGCCAGCACCTGAATCGGCGCAATCAGGCATACCGCCGTCAGCGCAAAGGAATGAAAATAAACCGCGCCCGCAATACCGATGACCGTATACGCCAGAAATTGCAGCAGGAAGATACGCAGGAATTGATCAAGCACATCCTCCTTGCCCAATCTCTTGTAATACGGATAGGGCTGATAGAGGCCAAAGTTCGCCGTCACCGCCACGATGGAGAGCATCGAGGAAATCCGCCCCAGCTCGCCCTTCAGCTCCGGGCCCAAAAAGCGGTTGGAAAAGCTGGAGGCCACCAGACCGATGAGCACCATAATCATGAAGCTCAGCTGGTTGGCCAGCACCTGAATCGGCGCAATCAGGCATACCGCCGTCAGCGCAAAGGAATGAAAATAAACCGCGCCCGCAATACCGATGACCGTATACGCCAGAAATTGCAGCAGGAAGATACGCAGGAATTGATCAAGCACATCCTCCTTGCCCAATCTCTTGTAATACGGATAGGGCTGATAGAGGCCAAAGTTCGCCGTCACCGCCACGATGGAGAGCATCGAGGAAATCCGCCCCAGCTCGCCCTTCAGCTCCGGGCCCAAAAAGCGGTTGGAAAAGCTGGAGGCCACCAGACCGACGAGCACCGCCATGATTTTCGTGAAAATCGTAAATACATAATCATTACTTGTCAGCCTTGCGGCTATATTCTTAATTCGCATGCATTGTCCCCTTCACTTGCCAGCATCCATCTGTAAGTCATTGTTTCCATATTATAACGCGAGACGCTTTGGTTTGTAAATCCTTTTCATGGTTCAGGTCTATGGACTGCACGCTTTTCGCGGTTCAACGCATGCGCCTCGCTCCTTGCGCCGTGCCTCCAAGATCTCACACGCCCGCCGTCCAAGGCATAGTGTGTAGTGGAGCCTCACCCTGCAAGGCTTCGCCCCACATCGCTGAGCATGCCCGAGACTGCGAGCATGCCGCAGCGGATTGGAGCTTGATCCGACCGCAAGTTTCCGCGGCAAAGGCCGCGCTTTCCGGCAATCTCACGGAGGTGCCCATTATGTCATGCAATCATCCTCAAAACCGTTGCAATAGCTTCTGCGGCTGCTCTTCCAGCTGTCCATTTCCCGAGTGGATGCAGCCCCGTCTCTGCTGCCCGACGCATATGTGCCATGCGCATCGTCCGAACGGGCCGACGCTCATCATCCATCAAATCGTTCTGGAAGCCTGCGGCGAGCAAAGCTGCACGCCCCGCAGTTTCAGTATCCGCATTACCGGTCCCAGCTATCCCTGCGGCGAGGTCTTCACACTGCGCGCAGGCAGCTGCATTGAACTTGACGAGCCGCTTGTCATCACCGGTCTTGAGCCCGGCAAATACACTATCGAACCCGTATTTTCCTGTCCGAATCAGTATATCACCACCATCACCGGCCCGGTCTGCGGACACACAGTTCTGCTGCCGCAGAACGGCGCGCCGACGGTCGTCACCCTCGTCAGCCGCCGACGACTTTGCCGCCTATGCCAAGGCTTCGGCTGTGGATGCGGCTACAATCGATAAACCAGTCAGGGGAGATGCGCAAGCATCTCCCCCTTCTTGTCTTGATACACGCCGGTATGATGCGCCTTTATGCTTTGAATTCCCCGAGCCCTCTCTGCAAGGCTATATTGCCATCTCGCCCTCGTTTGTCTCAATCACCCGGAGTATATCCGTCGCCTCTCCGGTATGCGCATCCACGAAAACCCAATACCTGCTGCCGGCAAACTCGCCTTCAAAGCCCCAACAGAGCGTTTCACCGTTCCCATCGGGAATGACGCACAGCCTTGCGCTGTGTACGTCGAGCTTGCTTGAAAGCATGTTCTGTGCCTGCCGGCGCGTAATCGTCGCCTCAAGCCCTGTTCGACGCGCATGGTTCGTAAGAAACTGTGAGCATTCCGCGCCAACGACCGCACCGTTTTCCATGCTCACCTGAATCTTGACCTGATCTGGATAGAGCA
>CAZACG010000305.1:0-2515 GCA_964483645.1 uncultured Oscillospiraceae bacterium
CGCCCGGCGATGGAGAGCGGCCTGTCCAGCCACGTGGACATGATCATTCCGCCATAGCGTTCCACGTTCAAACGCACATACTGTCCGCAGACGGTCTCCTCGGCGCTATGCTTGAGCTTAAAGGTCGGAGAGTCACTGTGGCTGGCAACAATCTGAAAATGCGAAAAGCTGCCCTCCGGCACGCTGAACGCCACAACGGCAGAGCAGTTTCGTGTGAGATAATACCTGCCGCCGGGCTTGAGCATCATCGGTTTATGCTCGGGCAAGCGGGTAAACCCAGCCTGCTCCAGCCTCTGACAGACGGCGTCGGCAGCGTGAAACGCCGTGGGCGAGCGCCGGACAAAATCCAAAAAAGCGGAAACGTGATCCATGATGATTCCTCCGTTCTGTTGCAATGCGTTTATTATACACGCTGACATTTGCGCTTGCAAGAGCGATTGACAGTCCCACGCGCAATCGGCTACAATAAGGGGCGGAGGCGATGGAATGAACGTCGAAGAGATGAATCTGCTTGTGCTTGAAAAATACAGCGCGCTGCTTTCACGCTGTCCGACGCTGATTAACGCGCAGGATGTGCAGGATGTCGCCGCCTGCGGCGTTAAACAGGACGAAGCCATGCTCATGCTGCTGGCCGCAGCATGCGATCTGGCGGATGATCGCAGCATCATCGAGCGCTATTTCAAACCGTCGCTCAAACGGCTTGATGCACAGGCGCTCAGATGCAACCCCTATTGGACGACAATCCGCTTTCCCGAAGCGAAGCTGGATATTTGGGAAATGACGCATCTGAGCTACGCGCCCTATGAGCTCTTTGTGCGCGACGACCTGCTCTTTCTGCCTGACGGAAGGGAAATTCCCCGACTCGGCTATTTTGATGAAGCCGTCCGCTATCCGGCCGTTTTGCAGGATGGGCACGTGTGGATGACGGTTACTCCCAATGAGATTGCGACCATGGAGAAACCGCTTGCTCGAGCGCACGGTCATGCCGTAACCATGGGGCTGGGCTTGGGCTATTATGCCTTTTGCGCAAGCGAAAAGCCGGAGGTCGATACGCTGACCATCGTCGAGCGGGACGAAAGCGTGATCGCCCTCTTCAAGGCGCATATTCTGCCGCAGTTTCCGCACAAAGAAAAAGTGCGCATCGTGCAAGGCGACGCATTTGCTTATGCGGCGGAAGAGCTGGCGCAGACCGACGCAGATCATGTGTTCATTGATCTGTGGCACGACGTATCCGACGGCGCGGAAATGTATCTGCGCATGAAGGCCATCCAGATGCGGCGCTTCCATGGCAGCACATCGTTTGATTATTGGATCGAACCATCCATCTGCTCGTTTTTAAATGGAATCAGCAAAGAGGACTAATCAAAAACAGGAAGACGCTAAAGGAGCTGTCAAGCGCATACCGGGACATTTTCAAAAGCAGTTTTTGAAGAATCATGTGCTCTCTCGAGCTCGGGGCTCTGCCCCAACGCCCCGCCAAAGGGCGATCGGAAAGCCCTTTGGTGGGGCGCAAATTCTTCATTTTTGCTTAGAATGTCCGGATTCTTCGCTTGACAGCTCCTTGAATATGCATTCAGACTGTACTCAAATCCAATCGAGTCTTTAGAAAATCCATCTTTTCCTTCACAGTTCATGATGCCGCTTGAGACTTATGCCGATTTTCGCCCCAAACAACCCTCTGCACAAGCGCCCCCATCGCCAGCACGACGGCGCTCATCAATGCGTAGAGCACGGGATGCGGAATCGCCGGAAGCTTATCCAGCGCAAACTCCACAAACACCAGAAGCCCTACGCCGCCCAGATACGCGCAGGTCATCCCGGCAATCCGCTTCTTACAAAAACGTCGTTTGACGGCATATCCAAGCAGAAGCATCAGCCCAAACAACGCGCAATTCACCTGCTGAATGCGCACAAAGCCCCAGCGCAGCGTCTCCGCGCGCAGGCTTTCGCAGACAATTTGCGCCATCGACCACCACAGAAGCATCAGCGCAAAGCGCTCGCCGTCCTCCTTAACGCCCATTCGCAGCACGTAAATGAGCACCAGCAATGCAAGCAGCGCTTCCAGCATGAATACAGCGCTATGCCACATGCCATACATATCGGCAACCGCAATCGGAAAAAACTGCAAGCTTCCGCTTTGAACAAGGGAGCCCCAGCCGAAGTCGGAAAAGCCTTCGGCCAGACGGCATAGCGCCAGCGTCGTCAGCATGCAGGGCGCAGCGCAATCCAGCGTCTGCGCAATGCTCATCCCGGCAAAATGCGCGCATACTGCACAAGCAAGCACAACGCCCAGCAGCGCGCCGCATACAGCATAGTCATAGGGATAGGCCGTCAGCGTAAAGGAAAAGCCGTAGCCGGAATAGATCTCTCGGGCAAGCACCACATAGCCCCTCGCGCACTGCGCACCCAGCACGAGCGCAGCAAGCGGCGTAAGATACATCCAGCCGCGCAGTAGCGCATGTCTGCGCGCGTTCCAAACAAACAGAAAGCAGCCAAGCAGCGCGGCCACGGCCAC
>CAZACG010000306.1:0-2506 GCA_964483645.1 uncultured Oscillospiraceae bacterium
CTATCAAGCTTTGAGCGTATCCGCCGTCAGGGCTCGCTTCGCTCCCTGACGGCCTTTTTTGAATGGCTTCGCCTTGGGAACGTTGGGCTGCCGCCCAAGCCCGCCAAGGGACTTCGCCCCTTGCCCCCATGCTCGCTTCGCGCGTATGGCGGTATTACGGCAGCGTCACGGGCATCGCGGCGTTCGCCTGTGCGTCGCCCTTGAGCACGTCAATCGCCGCCGCGACGGCCTCAAGGGTCAGCGAATAGCAGCACACGACCGCACAGCCCTCGGGGATGAGCCCCGCGCCGTAGGGCGCGCCGAGCAGCACGAAGGCCACCTGCCTGCCCTCGGTCAGCGCCCTTTGAGCCGCCTTGAGCTCCTCGCAGCCCGCCTTGACGGACTGCGCGCCGATGACGAGCGTATCGTACCGCGCCGCCTGCAAGCGATCCAGCGTCGTATAGGCCTCGCCCGTGTGCATACCGGCCATTTCGCCGAAGGTCAGCCTGCGCGGGTCGGCGTGGGTCAGGCCGAAGGCCAGCTCGTCAATGGGCGCGCTTGCATAAAGCACGCGGCCTGAAAGCGTGCCCGGTGTCAGCCGCGTCACGGCCTTTCGGCATAGCGCGCGGTTGAGCGCAGCGTGCGCCGCAAAATCGGGCGCAGCCTGTGCATTTGCGCCGCCAAACCTCGCCTTCGCGGCAAGCAGGCGGTCAACCGCCTCGTCAATGCGCGCCATGGGGATTTCTCCGCTGAGCGCCGCCTCATAGAGCGCGTCGAGGCATTCCTGCTGGCTCTGCTGCGCGCCGCTGCCGCCCGTGCCGATGCAGAGCAGATCCACGCCGGCCTTGATCGCCCTGACGCAGCCGTTTGCCGCGCCGTAGTGATCCTTAATGGCAAGCATCTGCATGCCGTCGGAGATGATCACGCCGTCAAAGCCCATTTCCTGTCTGAGCAGTCCCTGTAAAATCGTCTGCGACATGGTCGCGGGCGTTTTTTCCTTTTCCAGCGAAGGAAAGAGGATGTGCGTGGTCATGACGCTGTCCGCCGCGCCCTGCGGGAGAATGCGCGTATACGGCGCAAGCTCCGTGCGCCGAAGCTCATGCAGCGGCTTATCGACGGTGGGCAGCGCATAATGCGAATCCAGCGCGGTATCGCCGTGACCGGGGAAATGCTTCAGGCACGCCATTACGCCTGCGCTCTGCAAGCCCCGCGCCATAGCCGCGCCATGGCGCGCGACGCATTCGGGACGATCGCCGAAGGAGCGCACGCCGATGACGACGTTCTCGGCGTTGCTGTTTACATCCACCACCGGGGCGAAGTTGAGGTTGAAGCCCGCCGCGCGCAGCTCCTCGCCCATCGCACAGCCTACCGCCTCCGTCATCGTCTCGTCGTCCGCCGCGCTGAGCGCCATATGCGAGGGGAACCACGTGAAATCACGGGAAAAGCGGAACACGCGCCCGCCCTCGTGATCAATGCTGATGAAGGGCTCGACGCCCGCGCAGTTTTCCAGAATCAGGCTGCGCAGCTCGGCGTTCAGCTGCCTGGAACCGTTGAAATCGGTGACGTTGTTGCCAAAGTGAATGATATTGCCGATGCAATACGTCTGCATCAGCGCCCTCGTCTGCGGGGAGAGGGTATCGCCGTCCATGCTGTAGAGCACCAGCTGACCGATTTTCTGGCGAAGGGTAAGCGCCATAAGATCACTCCTTGTCCCTGTTGATATGCATGCGTTTGAAGCCCCTGGATATGCGCCCAATCGTCAAGCGTCATGATGTTCCAGTATAACGGCAAATGCATCAAAATGCAATTTGCCGCGCCCATCTTTTCTGTAATACGAATCTCATGCGAAGCTCAAATCAAAATGAGCTATCAGCGCGAAGCGAGGCCTGACGGGGAAGCTCCTCAAGGCTCAATTTGATTTGAGAATAGGATAAAACAGGCAGCCGCGAGCGCAAAGCGGCTCCCTCATCGAGGGAGCCGTTTCATATACGCTTCTTCGCAGAAGAGCGCGCCGCCTTATTTCGCGGAGGCCTTCTTCCTTCTGCCGCAAGCCGCCGCGCCCGCCAATGCGCCGCCGCTGACCATGAGCAGCGCAAGCCACAGTGCGCCATGGCTGCTGTCGCCGGTCTGCGGGAGATTGGCGGTCTTCGGCGCAGGAATCATGTTGGCATAAAGCCGCATATCTTCTTTTGTATCGGTGGCAAAATTCCATTTGTGCTCAAAGGTATCTTCCCTGTACCAGCCCTCGAGCACGAAGCCGGATTTTTGGGGATCGGCGGGCTTCACGGCTTTGGTATTTTCGGGAACGATCTCCCATGCATAGAGGTCATCGCCGTTATAGAACTCTACCAGCTTGCCCTCTATCTTGCCCTCTATACTGCCGTCGTAGTTATCAAGCTCACCGTAGCAGATTGTTGCCCCGGTGGTGGAGGTGTTTTGGAGCTGACCATAATTGCGCACGCCGCCGCCTTTGTCGAATGCCGTGCAGCCGGAGATCGTGCCGCCCTCCATCGTGAACTTTCCTTCA